>SOIC01000212.1 GCA_004377275.1 Dehalococcoidia bacterium | reverse complement strand
CCAGTTTGTCACTCATCTCATAGATGGATACGTGGTGACCTCGTCCCGCTAGGAGCACCGCTGCCTACTGATACACTTAAACCTCGTAATGTTTTAGTTGAATGAAAACAATGACTACGAAGGAGGTGTGGAAATCATGCCATTGGGAGAAAAAGAAATCGAGGAAATCGCAAAGAAGGTCGCGGAGAAGCTAAATAAAGGTTTGAATGCAGAGCAACAGAAGCCTGCGCCCAAGTGTGGGTTTAGGTGGCAAGAAAATGCTCTCATTCTGGAGTGTGAGAGCGAGGCAGACCGCAACCGAGCCAAGGAGATTTTAGAGACGGGCGATGTACTTATCAAGGTAACGCCGAAAGACGAAGAGCGGGGAAAGGAAAGCTGAGGACTAGACCTGCCTCGCGTGGCGATGGCCTTGAGGGGGAAACCATGAAAGTGGCAATCTATGTGCGGGTATCATCTGAGCGCCAAGATGTCGACCTCTCCATCTCTGCACAGCTTAGGGCTTTGCGTGAGTACGCCTCGCGCAACGGCCACATCGTAATTAGGGAATACGTCGACGAGGCAGAAAGCGGGCGGTCCATCGACAGGCCGGGCTTTAAGCAGATGATCGCCACCGCTAGGCAAAAGTCGGCTCCCTTCGAGGCCATACTGGTGTGGAAGCTCTCCAGGTTCGCGAGAAACAGGGAGGACTCCATTGTTTTCAAGGCGCTGCTCAGAAAGCACGGCATGCAGGTGATATCCATCACCGAGCCCTTCGAGGATACCCCCACCGGGAAGCTCCTCGAGGCTATCATCGAAAGCCTGGACGAGTTCTACTCTGCCAACCTGGGACAGGAGGTGCTGCGCGGTATGAGGGAGAGTGCTTCCAGGGGCTTCTACGTGGCCAGCAACACGCCCTACGGCTACCAGCGAGTGAAGGTTAGGGATGGGAGCAAGGAACGCACCAAACTGGAACTCTACCCCCATCGCGCACCTGTGGTGGCCCGCATCTTCAGGAAGTTTCTGGCAGGAGCGGGACTTAAAGACATTGCCCGGGTCTTGAACAGCGAAGGCATCCCGGCCCCTAGGGGCAAGGGGTGGGGTAAGACCACTATCCACGGGATCCTCGTAAATGAGGCTTACACAGGCACCCTTGTCTGGGGCCGCACGAGTAAGAGCAGCCAGAAACTACCGCCTATTCGGATAGAAGACGCCTGGGAGCCGATTGTGGACAGGGAAACCTTCAGTAGGGTGCAGTTGCTGCTAAAGGAAAGAGCACCGCTCCACTTCCACCCCCGCCGGGTCAATAGCCACTACCTGCTCAGCGGGCTGGCCCGCTGTGGATACTGCGGCAAGGCCTTTGTCTGCCAGGAAGCTAAGAGCGGCCAGTTTAGCTATTATATCTGCGGCACCCTGCTCAAGCAGGGCGCTGGCGCTTGCCACGCCCCATATCTCAATAGCCAAAAGTTTGAGAAGGTGGTGATAGACAAGATCAAGGAGCACATCCTGACCGAGGGGAACCTGCGTGAGCTGGTGAAAATGGTGAACGAGGAGATGGACACGACGGCGAGCGAGACTCGTCAGCGTCTGGAGACTGTCACAGCCGAGAGAGCCAATATCCATCGCCGCCTGGAGCATCTCTATGATGCCCTGGAGGCGGGAAAGCTCACCCTCAATGACCTGGCTCCCAGAATCCAGGCGCTGAGGCACCAGGAGGACCAACTCGAGGCGGCACGGCTGGAGTTGGAGGAACTGCTGACAGAGCGAAAGATACAGTTGGCCGACGAGAAGGTGGTGCGGAGCTACGTCGAGGACCTCAGGGAGGTGCTAACAAATAGCCCTCTACCGGAGCAGAAAGCTTTCATCCGCAGCTTTGTGAAGGAGGTCAGGGTGACGGGCAAGGAGGCGCTTATTACATACACAATACCGCTACTGCCTGGGGGTTCTCTCCAGGAATCAACAACGGTTCTTGATACCGTCCACTATGGTGGGCCATCCTGGGCTCGAACCAGGGACCTCCCCGACTTTATCGG
>SOIC01000189.1 GCA_004377275.1 Dehalococcoidia bacterium | reverse complement strand
GGGGTGTGGCAGATAACTGGATCGGTGACATCAGGCAGGTAGTCAAAGACTACAAAATAAATTGTGTCGTCTGGCCTGGCCACATGGGCCACAAGGATGGTTCTGCAAATGTTGGCATGATGAGGGAGACGTGCCGCGAGCTCGGGGTCCCGTTTTTGCATATCGGGATGGACAACTTTGACGAGAGGTACACAACGACAGCCGAGATAAAGGAGATGTTCTCCAGGTTCTTCGCTTCCATGGGATTGGGCTAGAGCTGGTTGAGATGGAGCGGAACAGGGCGCTCGCCTAGGGTTTGCCTCTGATGATGCTAAGGAAGGGCCCAGGTCTTTCCTTGAAAAGCGCAGGCCGAACTTTACCGGCCGATAAAAGCGCCAGGAGGTAAGGAGCCTGTACCAAAGGAAATATCCGTAGACGTAGGGAAGGCTAAAAAGGTTTTGAAGGTTAGGAGTACCCTATGCCAGTAAACAAAATAGTAGACAGCTTTGATGAAGCGGTTGCCGATATAGAGGATGGCGCCACTATCATGATCGGCGGCTTTGGCATAGTAGCTGGCGCCCCATCTTTGCTTCTGGAAGCGTTGGCCCGTAAAGGTTCGAAAGATCTGACGATGGTGTCCAATGTCACCGGTTTCGGCAAGATGGTGTGGAAGCAGCTGGGCTTTAAGTTCGCTGAGGATCCGGATATCCTGGTGAGGAACGGTCAGATAAAGAAGGCCATCGCTACCGCCCCAGTGAGCACCATTTACGAAAACAACTTCGAGAGGCTGCTGAGGGCGGGAAAGGTGGAGTTGGAGACGGTATCTCAGGGGACACTGGCGGAACGGATCAGGGCGGCCAAGGCCGGGCTCGGTGGCGTGTACGTATCAGTGGGAATAGGAACGGTGGTGGAGGAGGGGAAGGAGACAAAGATCATTGATGGCAAAAAATATATACTGGAGCTCCCGCTCAAGGCCGATTTCGCCCTGATAAAGGCCCACAAAGGCGACCGCTGGGGCAACCTGGTCTACAGGAGAACATCAAGGACCTTCAATGCCGTCATGGCCGGGGCGGCCACAGTCACCATAGCAGAGGTAGAGGAGATCGTGGAGCTGGGCGAGCTTGATGCCGATGCGATCCACACACCGGGTATTTATGTGGATAGGGTGGTGGTGCGCCCCCAGGTGATCGAGGACGAGGAGGTTGAGATCAGCGCTGAGGCCAGGGAATCCTACCAAAAGTTCAAGGAGAGGAAGGGCAATTAGCGTGGGGGGGAAGGATAGCATGCAGGAAATGGCAAGACTGGACAGGCAGACCATAGCTCTTCGGGTAGCTAAAGAGTTTCAAGATGGCGATGTGGTCAATTTGGGGATCGGGCTACCTGGCCTGGCGTGTAACTTCGTCCCCGCAGGCAGAGAGGTGCTGTTTCATGCCGAGATCGGTGTTCTCGGCTTCGGGGAAATGACTGCCCCGGGGGAGGGGGACTTCGAATTGGTCAATGCTGGCGGTCAGACGGTGCATGAGCAACCGGGTATGAGCTGCTTCGACCACGCCGAGGCCTTCGTCATGATAAGGGGAGGGCATGTTGACATCAGCGTCATGGGCGCCTTTCAGGTCTCCGAAAAGGGAGACCTGGCCAACTATATGGTGCCCGAAAGGGAGATAGGCGTCATTGGCGGCGCCATGGACCTGGCCTCAGGAGCGAAGAAGCTTATCATAGCTATGAACCATACCACCAAAGATGGGCAGCCCAGGATCTTGAAGAAGTGCACCTACCCCATAACCGCGCTCAACTGCGTTAACCTCATTGTAACCGACATAGCCGTTATAGAGGTGACAGATCGCGGGCTTGTTCTCAAAGAAGTGGCTCCGGGGTGGACCCCTGAGGAGGTGCAGAGTCTAACGGAACCAACGCTCATCATCGACCCGGACTGCCACGATATCGAGTTGATGTAGCCAGCGTAGCTTATAAAGGGTGCTTGGCCTCTTTCATATAGCATACTTATCTTCATAGCAGATTGTGCAACTTAAAGATTG
>SOIC01000128.1 GCA_004377275.1 Dehalococcoidia bacterium | reverse complement strand
TCCCGAGGACATAATAGAATAGGTGCACCTTCTCTGTACCTGAATGAAAACGTAACCTATTCAAGAAAGGAGCAGATATCAACTAAAAGGGCTTGACCTTTTTGAACTTTCGGTTGTGAAATATCCCACACCGAGAGGATAAGGAAGCAGAAATGAGCGCGGATGAGAGATACGATGTTATCATTGTTGGTGGGGGCTTCAATGGCGCCACAACAGCAGCCTACCTGGCCAAGTGCGGGCTGAGTGTGTGCGTGCTGGAGGAGAGGATGGAGTGCGGTGGAGCGTGTGAGAGCTCCGAGCCCATAGCCGGGGTGCGCATCAATCCCCATGCAATCCTCATGTACGGAGCACCGGCTCCAGGCTTCGAGCAGCTGGAGCTGTGGAAGTATGGCTTCCGCATGGATTGGAATCCCCTTTTGCAGGATCTGGTGAAGATGGTGGGGAGAGGTGCGCTGACTACCGATGGGCTGGTGCCAATGAGCGAAAAGGACATGATGGGCTGGGCCAAGCTGGTCGGTATGCTCGGCGATCCCCCCTTCATCACCGAGCTGCTGCGCTCCATCTTCTGGTGCCCCCCACATCCCCCTGAGGTGGAGGTGAATGCGGAGACTATCCCCTATATGCAGGTCTACAAGCAGCACGCCCCCGACCTGTGGACCGAGGAGCTCCTGGATATGACCATGTTCGACCTCCTAGACGAGTACTGTGAGACCGATCACTTTAAGGTAATGTGGGCAGTCGTGGCTTGGGGCTCAGGGGCCGCCGCCCACTGGGAGGGGGTGGCCATTCCCGCTGTCGGCTGTGCCGCAACGCTCACTCTATATGGCAAAACCAGCGTCCCCCGAGCGAGCATGCATGGCTTCTTCCACTCCATCTTTCGCTGCGCCGTCGACCACGGCGCGGTGTTCCACACCTGCTGTCCTGTGGAGGAGATCATCGTCCAAAATGGGCGGGCGGTGGGCGTGCGCCTGCGGGACGATGCCGCAGTGGGTGAAAAGACGATCTGGGCGGACAAGGCAGTGATCAGCGATGTTGACATCAAACAGACCTTCAACAAGCTCATCGGGCCGCAGCACCTGGACAAAAGCCTCCTGCAGCGCATAAATGACATCAGCCTTAAGGGAGGGAGCCTCTACGTTTCACATATCCTCACCCGTGAGCCGCTCCGCTGCCGCCAAAAGTTCTGGAGCGAGCTTATGGGGTATGATCCCGGGCTCGGACCCTACCCCTGTGACTCGCGAGAGATGTATTTCGATCAAGTAGCGGACGTGGATAGCCATAAAGGCGACCCCACCGTACCGCCGGAGAGGTTGATATGGCTCGGAACCCCTACCAGCAGGTTCGATGTCACCGACCCGCAATGCACCATCCCCGGTCGCTATGTGATGTCTCCTTTCTATACTTTTGTTCCGCCGCCGGAGTATCACGTGGACGGTCCAGATGCCATAGACAAGGAAAAGGAGAAGTGGAACGCTTACTTCCGACAGGCCTTCAGCCAGGTGATAGAGAACCTCACCGATGACAATATTGTCCATCACTGGGCAAACACCCCGTATGAATCGGAGTTTCGCAACACCGGCCTGATCGGGGGCACTTGGTGTGGCACCCGTCACTGCGATGACCAGTGGTGGACCCAGCGCCCCCTGCCTGAGATGGCGCGCTACCGCGTCCCAGGGATCGACGGGCTGTACCTCTGCCACCAGACAGCCGGGCACCCCGGGGGGCTGTGCCTGATGGCCATCTCCTATAACCTGATGCACATCCTCATCGAGGACGGCATCGCCGAGCCCGGCGACTGGTGGTACCCGTCGCCATGGTACATACCGGAGAGGGGCAAGATATCAGCAATACCCCGTGCCAAAGTAACGTAAATAGTAAATAAGGGAAAAGGAGGAAACAATGGCAACGTAAGGAACAACGCTGACGAAGCCATTTGAGCTTAAATAAAGGAGGTAGTGATGCCAGATGAAACGTTTGATGCGGTTATAATTGGCGGTGGGAACCAAGCCCTTTACGTGG
>SOIC01000055.1 GCA_004377275.1 Dehalococcoidia bacterium | reverse complement strand
TGACCCATTGCCGCTTCGTCCCCCTCATCGGGGAGGAGGCCTGGAGCGAGGAGTAATAATCTGTCCACGCCACCTAATCGGGCTTCTTCGCCTTGAGCCGATCGATAAGCTGGGAGGCTTCCTGCTTGGTAAGCTCAGCGGGGAGTCGGCCATAGGCTTTCTTGGCGTGCTGGTTCATCCGCTCCTGGCTCAGGCCATGCTCATCCTGGGCGATAGTATAAATCGCCTTAACCTGCGCTGCTGTCGCCGGGGAATGCTTCCCCTGAGCATCCACAGGCTTATCATGCTTTTCGAAAAAGTCGAAGTCGCTGCAGAACTGCGTGCCATAGCCCAATGCAGCGCAAGCTCGCCCCAGCGCCTTTGTCTCCGCCTTCTCGATGTAGTCGCCGAAGTCACTCACCGTTTCGCTGCCCCAACCGGTGGCCTCCCCGCCCTGGGGGAGGGTGATACGCGCCTTAAAAAGGGCCATGCCACCCTCGTGCCTATCAAGCTCAGTGACAATAACCGCATCGGGGTGCTCGGTGCGCAGCCACAGGAGCCGCCACTTTACCTCAAGGTAATCCTTCCCATTTAGCTTCGTAAGATACCTGCTCGCCCGAAAAGCTTTTTCGCCTTTTTCGCTCATTTTGCCTCTACTGGTGGAACATATGTTCTATTATAGGTCCCTTTATTATAATTGTCAATAGTTTTCCTGAAGCCTTACCCGCAATGCCAGCACGGAGTGCCACCGAGAAAAGCAGGTATGGAGGGTGAAGTTTCACTTATCATGTGGGTGAGTACAAATCCTTGCCACAGTTTATAAAGATTGCTATACTAGCCCAAGGAATGGAAAACCAAACGATTATCGGGCTTGAGGTCCATGCACAGCTACTGACGAAGAGCAAGATGTTCTGCAGCTGTGGCGCGGACTATATAAACGCAGCCCCCAACAACCGTGTCTGCCCGATCTGCCTGGGGATGCCTGGCGTACTCCCCGTAATCAACCAGCAGGCGATAGAATATGCGGTGATGACCGCACTGGCGCTGAACTGCGCTATCCCCGAATATGCCAAGTTCGATCGAAAGAACTACCCCTACCCCGACTTGATGAAAGGCTATCAAATCTCCCAGTACGATTCACCTTTAGGTATTAACGGTTGGATAGATATCGAGGTTGGAGAGGGGGAAGGGCAAAGAAAGCGGAAAAGGAGAATCGGTATCACTCGAGTCCATCTTGAGGAGGACGCCGCAAAGCTAATCCATCACACCACAGCGGAGGAGGAATCCTATAGCCTGGTGGACGTCAATCGTGCCGGGACGCCCCTGATGGAGATCGTGAGTGAGCCTGATATGCGCTCTCCAGAGGAGGCGCGTCAGTATATGGTGAAGCTGCGCTCTATCCTACAGTTCCTCGGCGTATCTAGCGGGAATATGGAGGAGGGGAGCTTCAGGTGCGACGCCAATATCAGCATCCGCTCCGCAGGCAGCACCGATTCGGTTAAGGTTGAGGTCAAGAACATGAATAGCTTCAAGGCGGTCTATCGCGCCCTGGCATATGAAGAGGAGCGGCAGCGGAAGGCGATCGAAACGGGCGAGCGCCTCATTCAGGAGACTAGGGGTTGGGTTGAGGATCGGGGGGTCACCGTATCGCAGCGGAGTAAAGAGTATGCTCACGATTATCGATATTTCCCTGAGCCCGATCTACCACCAATGGTGTTCAGTCGACAGTGGGTGGCGGAACTTAGCACGCACCTACCAGAGCTTCCCGAAACAAGGCGAGATAGATTCATTGCTGATTATGGCCTGTCTCACTACGACGCCAGCTTGCTAACCGCCTCCAAGGCGATGGCTGACTATTTCGAAGCCTGTGTGAGACTGAATACGAAGGTCCCGGTCGAGAAAGGCGCGAAGGTAGTGAGCAACTGGCTTTCGGGTGAGTTCACCAGGCTGCTCCATGCTACGGACACCGAGATCGACGATTCCAAGGTTACTCCGGAGCTTCTGGTGGAGATGCTGGGGCTCATCGATGAGGGCGCGCTCAGCAGCGCTGCCGCGAAGACGGTTTTTGAGGAGATGTTTGCTAGTGGCAGGGGGGTCGGTGAGATTATCATTGAGCGAGGGCTCGCCCAGATGAGCGATGCTCAGGAGATAGCGGGGGTTGTGGCCCAGGTGATCGCCACCAATAACCAGGCGGTGGCGGACTTCAAGAGGGGGAAGGAGCAGGCACTAACCTTCTTGGTGGGGCAGGTGATGAGGGAAACAAAGGGGCGGGCTAATCCCGCTGCGGTAAATAGACTCTTAAAGGAGAAACTGGAGGGCTAGTCATGCAGACCTATCTAAATATCGCCCAAATAATATTGGCCATTGTATTGATAGTCGTTTTCCTGCTTCAGGTGAGGGGGGGAGGTTTGGGGGGCATCTTCGGTCAGCAGACGGGTATGTATCGCACCAAACGGGGGCTCGAAAGGACCATGTTCCGCTTCACCATTGCCCTGGTGGTGATCTTCGTCATCATCTCGATATTCGCGGTTACAGGCACCGGTTAGCATTATGGCTATCATTACACTGACCACCGACTTTGGCACCGATGACCCCTATGTGGCAGCGATGAAGGGGGTGATCCTAAGCATCAATCCCGATGCTAACATCGTAGACATCTGCCATACCATCAAGCCGCAGAGTATCGCTCAGGCTGCCTATATCTTGAGCACCACCTATCACTACTTCCCCAAGGACGCTATTCATATCGTGGTGGTTGACCCCGGGGTGGGCACGGAGCGGCAGGCAGTACTACTTATCACTCCTCATGGCTTTTTCCTTGGCCCCGATAACGGCGTGCTGAGCGATGTAGCGGAGGAAGCCTTACCCGAGCTTGAGACGATCGCCCTGACCAATCCCCGCTTCTGGCTCTCCCCAGTTAGCAACACCTTTCACGGTCGCGACATCTTCGCCCCTGTTGCCGCCCATCTCTCTCTGGGCGCACCTCCCCGTGAGTTTGGGGACCTGATTCCCACCATCGCTACCTTACCCATCCCTGGGCCTAATATGGGCGAGGATGGGGTGCTTATTGGCCGGGTGATTCACATCGACCGCTTTGGCAATCTGATCACTGATATCAAGCAAGCGGACCTGCCCAGGGGAAGGCTCTTCGTCGAAGCTTGCGGCCATATCATCGATGACCTGAGCTCCTCCTATGAAGAGGGGGAGGAACTCCTGGCGATCATTGGATCAAGTGAACGGCTTGAGGTATCAGTGCAGAACGGCAGTGCCGCCAGGTTTCTCAGGGCCAAGGTTGGCGATGAGGTGAAGGTAGGGGTCAATAAATCATCACTGAAAGGGGGATTGGTGTAGCAAGGTCCGTAGCAAGGTGAGGATCACCATAGTATAGGTAGGGAGGTAAAGTTCATGGCAACTGCTAAAACCTGGATATTGGAGACAAGGCCGCAGTTCCTGCTGCTTGTCCCGGTTTGTGTCTTTGCCGGGGTAGCGGCCTCTCTCTACATGGGCTATGATTTTAATGCCCTATATTTTGTCTTAGCCTTTTTCGGTGCCTTGTTCGCTCATATAAGTGTCAATGTTCTTAATGACTACTTCGACTATAAGAGTGAGATAGACTTCAAGACCCAGCGGACTCCCTTCAGCGGTGGCAGCGGCATGCTCCCCGGAGCGCTGCTCGTGCCAAGGAAGGTCCTTCTCCTCGGCATAGGAAGTTTGGCAGTCACCATTCTTATAGGCATATACTTCCTTTATATCTATGGATCGATTATATTGCCTATAGGACTTCTAGGCGTAGCACTGGTTCTTCTATATACGCCTTACCTAACCAAATTGCCTGGGGTAACTGAGCTTGTAGGTCCTGGGTTGGGGTTCGGACTGATAGTGCTGGGTACCTATTTTACTCAGGCGGGAGCTTATAGCGTAATGGCGGCAGTGACCGCAGTTATTGTGGGCCTATTTGTCGCGAATCTACTCCTGCTTAATGAGTTTCCCGATGTGGAAGCTGATAGGAGCGTAGGGAGGAGGCACATCCCCATAATAGTAAGTAAGAGGAAAGCAGCTTGGATATATTGTTCGATAATGGCAATAGCCTATGCTCTACTTATAGCAGTAGTTATTGCCGAGGTGCTTCCCTTATTGGCGTTATTGGGACTAGCAACACTACCGCTGGGTATAAAGGCGATAAGGGGCGTACTGAAGTCTCATAGTGATACCGGCGAACTTATACCAGTAATGGGCATGAACGTACAGGTTGTGCTCATAACCCCTCTGCTGATGTCTGCTGGCGTCCTTATCTGGGCCTTCACCCTCGGCTAGAGGAATTCTTCAAGTTTCTCCAATGGGGCTGCCGGCACAGTAGCGAAACCATATAATCCTGAATGAGTATTAACATAACCCTATGTCATTCTGAGGGAGCAAAGAGACTGAAGAATCTAACGGAGATTCTTCCACCGATAAAACGGGGTCAGAATGATAATAGAGCGGTCTTTGTCTGAAGCTCACAATGATAGGGGGCGGGCCGCGGCTCCAATTCGCTATCTCAAGGTCGGGAAACTTTCCTTCGAATTCAATACGCAGCAACAGGACCATCTGGGTTGGTGTATGCAATTATGCGTAGCGAAATCTTTGGGCAGATATTTAATAGATCCTTAACTCTCTAACGCATTTTTGAAATAAGCCGCTTGATGAGCTGCTTAGGACCTTCGAAGTCATATGTTCGGTAAAGCTCTATTAAGCTGGCACGCTCAGAACCTTCGGCATGAATATGTGTGATACTTTCTTCACCACCCATGAGTGCCACCGTTTCACGCAGGATTAAGAATAGTTTAAACCTCTCTTCACCGGGTATTGCAGCGCTCAGATACTTGTTTATGTCCTTTCTCAATTCCTCGTTATCATAGTCATCGCCACTCGGTGCAGTAATCGCTAATCCTCCCGCTATATCTATTAAGGAGTGTATGACATTTAGATAGTTAGTGTTAGAATAGAGCTTACCTATGTTTGTGTAGATAGGGTTCGGTATATAGATACCGGTTGCCTCATGCTTAATCCCTTCATATGCAGCCATCTTGGCACACATTTTCTGAATTTCTGTGTAAGTGACAACGTCAACGATGTCTTTTTGAATATGAGCCGCTCGCTCCACACCATTTGCTTCTGCCACAAGTATTGCAAGCCCAATCAAATAATCGGCGAGGCCCACCCTATATGACACGGCGGAAAAACGATGCCAGAGAGCAAACATGAGGGCAAGCATACCCGCTTTTTCCACATCTTTATAAACGAAAACACGTTCCCACGGAACGAATACGTTATCGAGAATCGTTAGGCTTTCCAATACAGCTAGTTTGCTTGCTCTTGCACCCTCCAAATCATTGAGAGCCGCTTCTGCACCTACTGCAGGTCTACAAATCAGCCTTACCCCTTTGGCGTTAGCCGGTACAGCAAAAGCTATTGCGTAGTCCTCCTCACCTTCCCTGAAGCCTCTCCCGGGAAGAATAAAAAGCTCATTACATATTATTGCGTTGGACGTGTGTAGTTTGGCTCCCCGGACAACGATCCCGTCAGGTTTCTCCTCAACAGCATGTACATACAAATCGGCGTCTTTTTGCTCTGTTGGTCTCAATGTACGATGCCCTTTCACATCTACTTGAGCGCCAGCGATAAACAAACTGTTCCTAGACGCATTCTCCGCATAATTAAGTATTCTTTCTCTATATTCCCCGCCAAGCTCACTTGCAACAATCTTCGAAGCGTGAACCGCGTCTGAGGAAATGTGTGCAAAAATAATCCCTATAGCTTTTGCCAAGTCGTAGGTTAACTGAAAACGATCGTAGAGGTCTGAAGGGCTGCGAGGCTCTTTGTAGAACGCATTAATAGTAGCCTTTAATTCAGGGTCATAGTAGAACAACCTCTTTCTCAATTCATTATCTTCTATGCCCTCACCAATCGCATAACCCAAATGATTGACTGCCAAACTCAAGATTGGATGCTTAGTGACGTCGTCGACCTTCTTGCCGCGGTAGAAAACCGCTCTTCCATCACGGAGACTCTCTTTATAGTCGTCCAGGTTTTTCATAGGACCTACCATGCCCTCAATACTGCCCATTTTGTTTCACCTCCCTGTATTGTGGTGGTGAGCATACTCCGCAGATCTTTGCCTGTCAAGCAATGTAACTGTGAGCTATATAAAGTAGGAGCTACCCATTATCGGGTAGCCCCCTGTAATCCGACAGGCTTGGCATTGAGCCATTATTCAACTATAACCGCTGTTCCATAGACCAGGAGCTCGGAGGCCCCACTCATCACCATCGAGGTGACAAATCTGGTGTCCACGATGGCGTTGGCGCCCATTCCCTCCGCCTGCTCAACCATTCTCTGGATGGCCTGCTCCCTGGCCTCAGCCATGAGCTTGGTGTATTCGGAGATCTCCCCGCCAACGATGCTGCGAAGCCCGGCAACTATGTCTCTCCCCATATGCCGGGCCCTGATGGTGCTGCCCTTGACCATTCCCAGTGTCTTCACTGTCTTCTTACCCTCTATATGAGATGAGGTTACGATAATCAATGCTTCACCTCCTTAATCTCCCTGGGCTCCTTGCGTGCCTTCTGAATCCTATCCACGCTCACATATCCCAGGAGCAA
>SOIC01000151.1 GCA_004377275.1 Dehalococcoidia bacterium | reverse complement strand
AACTGCTCCTCATCCAGCCCCAGTATGTCTGCCACCTTGCTGAGGAAGATCTGTCTCGGTCCCCCAGCGCTGCCAGCTTCACCCTCTGGAGATTCGGCAGAAACTACGGCGGTGATGCCAACCCCGAGGGCGATAATAGCCACGATAGAGATTATCCCGTATTTCATGTACTTTCGCATCTTCTCGACCTCCTTTCGTTTTAGCTGATACCCAGCATAGCATATCTATGGTAAAGGCATGGTAAATTTAGGGAGTTGGAAAAAAATAGGGGCCGAAGCCCCTGTTTTTGTGAGGAGGTGTGGAAGACTTAAGCCGGACTATGCCGCGGCAGGCACATTCGGAAAATGCTTCCCTCGCCCGGGGTGCTTTCCAACGAGATGGTGCCACTATGGTCCTCGACTATCTTCTTGACTATAGCCAGGCCGAGGCCGCTGCCTCCCCCGCCGCGAGATCTGGACTTGTCAACGCGGTAGAAGCGGTCGAATATGCGCTGCTGGTCTGCCGCTGAGATGCCGATGCCGCTGTCCTGCACTTGAAGGACAAGTTGAGAGCCCTTGGCCCGGGCCGAGATCTTCACCGTGCCCCCGGGCCGATTGTATTTGATGGCATTGTCGACCAGGTTGATGATGGCTTGCTTGAGGCGCAGGGCATCTCCCATTACGAGCATCTCTTCCAATATTGGCTCCAGTTCAAGGTTCACACTGGCAGCTATCGCCTTAGCATTGGCCTCCGCTGCCACTTCGTCAAGAAGGGCAGCCGTATCCACCACCGACCATTTTATCTGAGATTGATCGCCCTCCGATAATAGCAGGAGGTTATCGCTGAGCCTGTTCATTCGCTCCAGGCTCATCTTGAGCACCTCCATCAGGCGTTTATAATCCCTGGCGGTCGCTTTCCCGTCCATCTCGGCGACCTCTATGTTCGTCTGGGCTATGGCGATGGGCGTCCTCAATTCATGCGAGGCATCCTGAATAAACTGCTTTTGCGTCTCGAAAGCGCCCTCCAAACGCTCCAGCATGTCATCGAAGGTATCGGCAAGGCGCTTCATTTCATCATCGGGGCCCTGGTAGTTGATCCTTTCCTTCAAGTTGGTGCTGGAAATCCGCGCTGCCAGAGAAGAAACGCGGTCAACGGGCTTAAGCATCCGTCTCGAGAGGAAATAGCCGCCGGCAGCTCCGAAGACAATGAGGCCAGCGAGGCCGATCAAGGAATAATTGCGCAGCAGTTCTTGATTCTCGATCCGTATCTGCCTGACAATATTAGGGGAGTGTGGGAATGGGCCGACGGGCCCGAAACGGTCCATGGTCAGGTTCAATCCAATGATGAACAGAATTACGAAAAGAAGCAAGAGAGCCGCGTACCATAAAGTAAGCCTGAAGCGTATAGTCTTAGTAAATGTGGGTATCTTCATAGTAAATACCCCCTCCCCTTAACGGTTGAGATCAAATCTCCCGCGCCAGCCGTATTCAGTTTCTTGCGTATGTTCTTGATGTGGACCTTAACCGTATGGGTAAACAGGTTGGCGTCCTCATTCCAAACGTGCTCCAGCAGTTCCTCCTGGCTGACAACCCGGCCTGCGTTGCGCATCAGATATTCCAAAATAGCGAATTCCTTGGTGGTAAACGCTATCTCCGAGCCCCTGAAGTAGCCTTTTACAGCGTTGGGGTCGAGTACAAGTTCACCGGTCCTAAGAATGGGATGCCTTGGCTCGCCCTCCCGGCGTAGTATGGCACGCACCCGCGCCAGCAGCTCGGGGAAGTGGAACGGCTTCACCATATAGTCGTCTGCACCCTGATCCAGGCCGTTTACCCGGTCGTCAAGCCGGGAGCGGGCAGTCAGCATGAGGATGCCAACTGGTGAGCCCGAGGCCCGTATCCTTCTGCACACCTCCACACCGTCGATCTTGGGCAGGTTGAGGTCGAGGATAATGAGGTCGTAGTCGTTTACCTCCGCCATAACCAGGGCTTCTTCGCCATCGTAAGCAATATCGGCAGCATAGCCTTGCTGGCGCATTCCTCTGGCCAGGGCTTCTGCCAGGTCTTTCTCGTCCTCTGT
>SOIC01000081.1 GCA_004377275.1 Dehalococcoidia bacterium | reverse complement strand
GGGGATCAGCTTCTGGAAACAGCCCAATTAGCCAGGCAGGCCGTGGAGGCAGCCTCAGAGAAGCAGGCCACCGATATCGTAATGCTCGATATGAGGGGGGTATGCACCTTTGCCGATTATTTCGTCATCTGTAGTGGCGACACACAGCGCCAGATCGAGGCCATATATGAGGAGATCGATGATGTGATGGGGAGGGAGGGAATAGCGCCGCATCGTCGCGAGGGCACCGTTGACTCGGGCTGGATACTGCTGGATTTCGGCGATGTCATCATTCATATCTTTGCCGCAACAGAGCGAGAGTATTACAAGCTGGAGAAGCTGTGGAGCAAAGCCACCCCCCTGATCAGGATTCAGTGACCTATTAATCTATTTCCACAGAGTAATTAAAAATCTCCTTTTGGGAGAAGAAGAGCTTGGTTTCCTCCTCTGCGGTTTCCTCCGAGTCGGAGCCGTGAACGAGGTTGCGACCGATATCCTGTGCCAGGTCCCCTCGGATCGTTCCCGGTGCGGCGCGTGCCGGGTCAGTCTCCCCCATAGCGCTTCTCACCACCGCCACCGCGTCTTCCCCCTCGAAGACAGCGGCGATAATCGGGCGGGAAGTGATGAACTCGACAAGCCCTTCAAAGAATGGTTTGCCCTCATGGACGGCGTAGTGGCGCTTGGCCAGCGCCTCGTCCACCCAGATTATCTTCATTGCTACGATCTTGAGCCCCCTCCCTTCAAGGCGGGAGATAATCTCGCCCACCAGCCCCCTCTCGAGGGCATCCGGCTTCAAGAGTACGAGTGTCTGCTGCATAACTACATCCTAATGAAAGTTCTAAATAGCGAGCTTAACTGGTTTTAAAGGTCTCTCCTGAGCCGGTATCGCTCACTCGCTTCTCTCAATCCCTCAATTCTCTTTTTACAATCCCCTCGAAAACTCTGGCCGAAGCGAAGATGGATCCCTTTTAGCTAAAACATATTCTAACTCTTCTATCACACCTTCTTTTTCTTGAGGCAATCTCCCCCGAACCGCTTGATAATTTGAGGCATGCATCGAGCTAAAGAAACAATTAGTAAAGTTAGCTCGCTCTATAATAGTTTTCAATTCCTCAAGAGACTGGAATGGAGAAATTAGATGGAAATTACCCTCTTTCCATTCTCGATGAAGTGGTGTGCCTGGAACAAGGGTTAGAGTTAAGGCGCCAGCATATTCTGGATCAATCTCTGAGAGGACTCTTGCTGTATCCTCGACATGTTTTTCACTCCCTTCAACCCCACCCAGTCCCAAAATAACCGTTATTGACATAAGGATGCCTGCTTCCTTTGCTTTCCTGGTTGCCTTAATAACATGATCAGAATTCAGTCCTTTACCCACTCTTTGAAGTAATTCATCCGAGCCACTTTCTAAACCGGTATAAAGAATCCCTAATTTTAACTTTTTTAAAATTGATAATTCATCCACGTCTCTTCTTAAAATATCTTGGGGAGTAGCATAAGCAGCAATCCTTTCCAGGTTAGGTAACTTTTTATTCAGGTATTCAAGAGTTTCTTTTAGCTTAGGAAAAGGGTAGGCTAAAGCATCGCCATCCTGCAGGAATACTCTTTTACCATCCCACTGATCGAGTGGCGAGATCTGAACACCTGGGATGTCTAGACCGTAGCTCACCAATGCAGCAAGGGCATCGATTTCCTTTCTAATCTCCTCACTTTCTCTTATCTGTAATTTTGAACCGAAATAACCGCAAAAGGTACAAGTATTATTAGAACAGCCACTGGTTAATGGAAGGAAATAACTTTTCCATTCACTCGGTGGACGAATGATTAGCGGTCTTCTAAAGGTCATCTCATATTCCCTTGATTCTTCTGTGATTGATAAGCGTAACTGGGCTATCGCAATTGGCTATATATATTGTAAAAGGGTAATGCCTTATTTCAGCCAATAAGCAAAATATATTTATGGTTGTACCCTGCCTACTAGGCTTCCTCCACAATATACATTATTGACTTACCTTCCGCTACTGGTGTGCTGTCCTCTAAAACCATCTCAGCCCTGGCCTCAATAAGCTTTCTCGTTTTCCTCGTTATACGGGAACTGACGAAGAGCTGCTGTCCTACATGAGCCGCATTATGAAGCCTGATTTCCATTTTTGCCGTAACGCAGTTTAACCCTTGAAAGAGGGGTACATAGGACATCGCTTCATCGAGAATGGCGGTGATTATGCCGCCGTGGACTACGCCGGGCCAGCCCTGATGCTGTTCTTCAGGGGTGAACTCCGTCCTCACCGCCTCACCGTCCCTTTGTAGCTTTAATTTTAAGCCGATAGGATTATCCCGGCCACAGGCAAAGCACATGGTGTAGTTATCAAGGTCTACGTCCCGCAGTGGAGGTCCGTTCCATTCCTTCATGTCATTTCCCTCGCATTCGATATAGTGATCGCCGGTCGGCGCAGGTGGAGTTGCTGTATAGTGGAAATATCCTAGTCGGTCCTAATTATACGCAATTCAGAGTACGCCTCTGCGATGAGCGTGTCTTCTTCCAACCGTATCTCGCCATCGCATTTGACAGTGCGCCCGTTTACAGATTTTACCATAGCGCTGAAAAGTAGCCGCTGGCCGATCATGGCGGGTTTTCTATATTGCACCTCCATCTTGACCGTAACAGCGTACAGGCCCTGGTAACCAGCAGCATATCCCATAACTTCATCAAGCATTGTGCATATGAGGCCGCCGTGAACGACTCCAGGCCATCCTTGATACTGCTCCCCTGGGATGAATTCCGCTTTAACGCTTTCCCCCTCTTGATGGAAGTCGAGCTTGAGCCCGATGGTATTATCGCGTCCGCAGGCAAAACACATAGGGACGTCTTTGGGATTCTGTAATGCTATATCTTTCCAAATGCTCATCTCTTCCCCCTCCTCGGTTTGGTGATGGAAGGGTGGCGCAGGTACAGTGGTTGAACAGTAGCGACATCGTCGCGTTCACCCCGTTCCAGCCTCCTGTACCCCAGCTCGGCCAGGAATCCTGCGCGGCAGAACGTGTTGTCCAAGATTACAGCCTTCTCCTCCATCAGTTCCTCGATACGACGGGCGAAATCATATGACCTCTCCGAAAAACGTCCGCAGAAGACAGTTTTCGAGTTAATGCTTTCGCAGAGCTCCTCCACAGTAGTGATATGCTCCTCGATGAGCTGGTGCCACTCTCTGTCCTCCACCTGATACAGGGCAGTTGCGATCTCACCGCGCCCCGCGTCCTGTACCGGGCATATGGGGAGGCCAGTCTGGGCATGAGGGAAGGCCTCTGCCTCCAGCGTCCCGACGCTCACCAGGGGTATGTCCATACCGAAGGCAAAACCCTTCGCCGTAGCGAACCCGACACGCAGGCCGTTGAAGCTTCCCGGGCCCTTGGATACGATAATAGCCTCAATTTTTAGTTCACATATGCTCTCCGCCTCTCCACCAAGCTCTATATTGGCTTGTTGGAGCAGGTTGAGAATATTGGGGATTAGCTCCACCGTGTGATTCTGCCCTGCAGGCCAGCTCATCTCCGCCTCCACCTTTCCGGCGCTGGACAGGGCGATGCTGGCGATCTCTGTGGCGGTATCTATGGCAAGCTCCATTTTTCACACTTTTCTCTTGTTTGGTTTAGGTTCTGGCTTGGCTATAATATCACGTCTTTGACATTCGCTTTTTCACAATTTTTGGTATTTGTTTAAGCTGGGAAAGCATCTCTACATAGCGCTCCCCGCTAGGATTTAGAACGAGATGGCGGCTGGTGTCCGAAAGGAAGCTTAGCTCCACCAATAGATGCTCTGTAGGAAGCACCTCCACCGCTTTCTCCGCCCATTCCACCACACAAACGCCACTCCCATAGAGATAATCGTCCAGCCCGAGATCGATGACCTCCTCAATGCTGTCGAGGCGATAGAGGTCGATATGATAAAGGGGGAGTCTCCCCCGATACTGATTGATCACCACAAAAGAGGGGCTGGTGGCATAGCCTGCGATGCCCAGCCCCCAGGCGATGCCCTGGGTGAGGCAGGTCTTGCCTGCTCCCAGTCCGCCAACGAGCAGGAATAGATCGCCCTGCCGGGCGAGCCTCCCCAGCTCCTCACCGAGCCTCTGGGTCTCCTCCGGGCTTTCGCTACGAAGGTTCATCATCGCTCCCTTTTTCGCACTCCCGACCCCCATCTCCTTTTCCGAACTCACCACCTCCATCCTCTTTTTCGAACTCCCCACCCCTAACCTCCTCCTCCTGCGAAGTGCTCCCAGCCCTCTTTCTCAAGCTTTACCTCGTTCCCGTGTTCATCGATAACCTTAACCGTCTTTGGCTCAGCGACGATCTCGCCTATCACCGTCACCGGGCAGGGCACCGCCTCCCTTACCTTATCGATAACCTCGCCCTGGGCAGTGAAAAGAAGCTCATAGTCCTCGCCCCCCGATAGGGCAAGCTTAATGGAGTCGTCCCCGAAGGAGCCTCTCACCATAGGGTGAATAGGAATTTGGTTGGTTAATAGCCGGGCACCCACCCCGCTTGCTTTACATAACTTGCCAAGATCACTAACCAACCCATCGCTCAGGTCAATGGCGGCCTTAACTCCGTGACGTGCCAGGGCTTGCCCCTCGACGACGCGGGGATATGGTTTTAGGTGTGCCTCTCTGAGCGTGGCTGCATTCTCCTTGTCTTTTTCATAAAGCTCAAGCCCTCTTTCAAGCATGGCCAGCCCAGCCGCCGATGCCCCCAGATATCCCGTTACCGCAATCCGATCACCGGGAGCCGCCGCTAAGCGGGTGAGGACGTTTTGGGTTTTTTGAGCTCTGCCCACCACCGCCAGGCTGAGCATCACCACAGGTGCCCCGACCGAATCTCCGCCCACGATAGATACATCAAAAAGGCGCGCTAGCTCCGCCATCCCTTCGTAGAGCTCTGCTACGCTCGCCACCTTGGTATCCCCAGGCAGGCCCAGCGACACCAAGGCATATTGGGGGAGGCCACCCATAGCGGCGATGTCGCTGAGGTTCACCGCTAGCGCCTTCCATCCTAGCTCTCGCCAGGTGGTGGTGCTCAGGGTAAAGTGAACATCCTGTATCAGGGAGTCGCTGGTGGCAAGCTGTGCGCAGGCCTCGGTGCGCCAGCAGGCGGCATCGTCACCGATGCCGATAAGCACCGACTTGTCTTTTGATTGCCCCGCAATTTTAGCCAGGAGCTCGATAAGCCCAAACTCCCCCAACTCTGAGACCTTCATATCAAGATTATACCCGCTTTCCCCTGACTTATCTAGCGAAGTTCGAGAAAAGCTGATATATTTGTGAAGAGATGCGGTATGCGCTCTTAGCAGACATCCACGGTAACCTGGCCGCCTTTGAGGCAGTGCTTCAGGACATTGCGGAAAAGGGCGGTGTGGAGGAGCTTTGGTGTCTGGGCGATATCGTGGGCTATGGACCCGATCCATCAGCGTGCATTGCGCTGCTTTGTAAATATCCTCACCTCTGTGTTGCCGGCAATCATGACTGGGCTGCGATCGGGAAGGTGGATATTTCGGATTTCAACCCGGATGCTGCCGCGGCATGCCGCTGGACGGGGGAGCAGTTAAGCGCCGCGGATGTTAAGTACCTGGAGAGCCTTCCCTTAACGCTAACTCGTGATGATTTCACCATTGCCCATGGCAGCCCGCGCCAGCCAATCTGGGAATACGTGCTCTCCATCCAGAGCGCCGGTCACAACTTCCGCTTTTTCGAGACCAGGTATTGCCTCATCGGACATTCCCATGTCCCCTTGGCCTTCGAGCACGTCGGTAAAACCTGTGTCCTCAGGGAGCTGCCCACGGCGCTAAGGCTGGGGGAAAACCGCCTGATCATTAATCCCGGGGGTGTTGGTCAGCCGCGCGATGGCGACCCGCGCGCCTCCTATGCCATCTACGACGAAAAGGATAAGGTCATCTACCATTATCGCATTCCTTATGACATCGCGGATACTCAAGAGAGGATGGTGGCAAACGGGCTATCAACTTTCCTGGTGATGCGTCTCAGCCATGGCTGGTAACTATTTTCCGCGTTTTTCGTAGTCGGGGCACCAGGTTGCATTGGGGCGCTCGGGGCGGTGGCAAGCGCTCCGCCAGTCCCACTTGCAGCTATCGCAGAGGAAGATATTCTTGCCCTGTGCTTTCTTAAGCCTGAGTTTGAATCGATGCCAGAGGCTAGGACCCATATTAACCTCCACAGTGGTCAAACTAATATACTACGGGAGGAGATTCTTAGCAAGAGGAGGTGATTGGCATGCCCATTGTTCGAGTGGAGATGTGGCCAGGAAGGACCAAATCTCAGAAGGCGGAGCTTGCCAGGGTGATCACTGAGGCGATGGTTACCATCGCGCACACCACCCCGGAGGCGACCACCGTGATCTTCGAGGACGTGGCGAGGGAGAACTGGGCTGTTGGCGGGGTTCTCGCCTCCCAGTCTTGACTTTGAAATATAGAGATGCTATGGTGTTTTCTGTTCCTGGGCCGCTAGCTCAATGGTAGAGCAACTGACTCTTAATCAGTAGGTTGCAGGTTCGAATCCTGTGCGGCTCACCATTATAGAGTTCGGGTCTCCCGAGAAGCCTTATCAAGATGCCTGTAGACATGGAGAAACACACCACTGCCGCTCTCCTCAGTTAGCTGAGGAGCTAAGTTAGCATAAATAGAAGCTGGTCTTATTTTTACTTCGCTA
>SOIC01000117.1 GCA_004377275.1 Dehalococcoidia bacterium | reverse complement strand
GCTGGAGCGATCGCGGGCTGCTGAAGGACTACCGCGTTGGCCCCCGTGGCCACGATTCTTCGGTCCCCCGATTTATCGAAGTACCTCAGAATGACATAATAACGGGGGTGGGACACTGACCTTGAGCGGAGCGAAAGGGAAGGGTGACAGTTGATGACTGTCTTTACAGCAAACCTGTGTACCAATCCAGGATGCCTTGTCCCCACAGGAGGGCGACCATAGTTGCCACAGCGAGGAAGGGACCAAAGGGGATGGGGTCCTTTCCCCTCCTCAGACGGACTATTAGCAGGGAGATAGCCACCACCCCGCCACTCAGGATACCCAATAGTAAGGCGACGAACACCAGCGGGAAGCCGGTGACCATTCCGATGAGCCCGGTGAGCGTTACGTCCCCGAGGCCCATACCGCCGCCTACGCTTCGATAACGCCAGAGCGCGATTAGATATGCTGAACCCATGAAGCCAATGCCCACCGCGCCTCCCAGAAGGGCGTTCAGAATCCCCGGACTGGGCCACTGACTAAAGCCGTCCCAGAAGGAGGAAAAAATCAGGGCCAGTATCATCGCCGGGTAAACCACGACGTCGAGGATCAGCCGTCGCTCCAGGTCGATTACGAAGATCACTGTGAAGAAGCAGGCGTAGGTGAGGGAGATAGCGAGCTGAAGGCCGAGGCCGTAGTGCCACGTGAGTGAGGCGAAGATGAGCGCGGTGGCCAGCTCCACCAGGGGAGGCCGCAGGGGGATTTTGGCCCCGCAGTAGCGGCAATGGCCACGCAGCCAGAGGTAGCTGAAAAGGGGCACCAGATCCCGAGCCTGGAGCTTCTGGTTGCAGGAGTCGCAGTGGGAGGGTAGTCTAATTATGGACTTACCGATGGGCAGACGGTCGATGCACACATTCAGGAAGCTGCCTACAGCGAGGCCGAGAAGGGCGAAAATAGCGATTGCTAGCGGAGTGGTCATAGAATTTTGAGGATAAGTCCCACGTTCACCATAAACTCGGCGAGGGGGAAATCTTCGGGATAATGTATCGGAGGTTCCATGGGTTGGGCGGTGCGCCCGGTTAACGCAGCCACATTTAGCGCAAAGGGCACGCTGGCAGCGGTAGCACCGCTGAGATAGATGGGCACCTCTGGGTCCAGGGGATTGTCCGTGTTGCTTTCGTTGTAGGTCTCTATGGTGCGCCTTATCTCATCGCTAATCCGACCGACTGCGTAGTCTGGAGTGACTGCCTCTTCACCGAGAAACACGCTGCGTATAAGGACTGGGACATCATCAACCCCGATGACCAGCTCCATGCTATTGCTCTCACCATTGGCAATAATGGCATCCTTTTGGTTTACCGCTCTCATTAGAGCCAGCGGCTTCAGGTCAAGAGCGCGAGGATTTACCCCTGCCACGCGAAGCACCTTCATAAAGTCAAGGAGCGGTTCCTTGGGAACAGCGAGCACGAACATTTGTATTTGATCGGTTTCTGTAGGTATGGCCTGCCAATGAAGGTAATTCTCCTCTTCGGAAACCATCATGAGCCTCCTCCCCTCGAGGGGAACCGCAATCTCCAGCTCCTTTGTGCCCACCTTGGGCATGACTATCACCCGGGATATTGCCCTCAGCCCAGGGGGGGCACACACAACCCGGCTTTGACTAACCTCTCTCCCCTCTAAGGCGCTCTTGATTACCTCGCCCAGCCCTTCAGGATCAGCCACCCTGCCCATTTTAAGAAGCTCGGGATTAAAAGACACGCTGTCCCAGGACTCAATGGAATCCTTGTAGAAGCTGACTAGTCTCAGGTCGGTGCCCTCGATGCTCAAGGCTATAATACGCTTTTCAGCCATCCTGCCGCCAATTTGCAGGGTCGGAAAGCTTGGCATTCTTAGCTTTCTTGGCCCAGCCTCCGCCTTAGCCTTAGCCATCTCTTCCGCCTTAGCCTTTTTCTCCGCCTCAGCCTCCGCTTTCTCCTCTGCCTTAGCCCTGGCCATCTCTTGCGCCTTAGCGTTGTGCTCCGGTTTAGCGTTAGCTTTCTCCTCTGCGTTAGGGAGGGGGTGGTGGTGGGGGGGGGGGGGGGG
>SOIC01000003.1 GCA_004377275.1 Dehalococcoidia bacterium | reverse complement strand
GGGGTCGCAATGACAGCGACAGTGGGCTAGCGGTGATGTGTCACGAACGTACTGGACGAATATAAGGTGTTGACCAGGCTTTGGAAGCAGGCTATAATTATGAAGGAATTTTTAAGACGGGGAAGGTGATACTAAATTGGCGAACGAAGTGGGCAAGAGATACTTCTGTGAGAAGTGCGGCACAGAGTTCATTGTTACCAAGGCTGGCGATGGCAAGCTAACTTGCTGCGGTCAGCCGATGACCCTCAAGAAGTAGGCCTACAGAAAAAGGAGGGATGGCCGTTGGCAAATCAATTGGGTAAGCGGTCTAAGTGTCCGGTATGTAACACCGAGGTATTATGTGTCAAGGCCGGCGAGGGCGCGGTGGTTTGTTGCGATAAGGAGATGGAGCTCCAGGAGCCCAGGCCGCTACCTTCCTCGGATTAACAACAAGGGTTAAATATATACTTTGGTTCTTCGAAAGGCACCTTGCTTTTATGGTGAGGTGTCTTTTTTTAACATTTTACTAAAGGCACAAAGGGGCTGGTGCTAAAGGCAACTTGACTAACCGCAATCGAATCACTAAACTACGGACACACCACTTGAGAAAGGGGTATTACTAACATGGATTGGGGAATGAAAAATCGCATGGCACAGCTTATCCAATCGGATGGCCGATGTTTGTTTTTGCCGATAGATCACGGGTATTTCCAGGGGCCCACCAGGAAATTGGAGAAACCGGGCGAGACCATCAAGCCTCTTCTCCCTTATTGCGACGCCATCTTTGTTACCAGGGGCGTATTGCGCTCATCGGTAGAGCCCGATAGCGCTAAACCTACCATCCTCAGGGTTTCCGGGGGCACCAGCATGGTGGGAAAAGACCTGGCCAATGAAGGGATAACCACCTCCATGGAAGAGGCTATTCGCCTAAATGTAGCTGCTATAGGCATCTCCATCTTCGTCGGCAGTGACTATGAGCATGAATCGCTACTGAATCTATCGAAGCTCGTTGATGAGGGCGAAAAGTATGGCATCCCGGTGATGGCGGTTACCGCTGTGGGCAAAGAGCTGGATAAGCGAGACGCCCGCTACCTTGCTTTATGCAGTCGTATCGCCGCCGAGCTAGGCGCACGCGTGGTAAAAACCTACTGGTGTGAAGGCTTTGAGAAGATTACTTCGGGTTGTCCCGTTCCGGTGGTTATGGCGGGCGGTCCTCAGGTGGACACGGAGCGCGAGGTGTTCGACTTTGTCCACGATGGCATTCAGAAAGGGGCGGTGGGGGTTAACTTAGGGAGGAATGTGTGGCAGAACGATTTCCCGGTAGCCATGATCCGGGCGCTGCGCGCCATCATTCACGAAAATGCCACCCCGAAAGAGGCTCAGGAGTTATACGACAGCGTGAAAAAAGCTCAATAAAGGAGGAAGGCTATGAGTTTAATCAAGGCTATATTTGGGATTTGCGAAACGAAGCCATTGAGCGGCGACTTATGGAGCCTTGAAGGGAACAAGGTGCAGGTGAAGCTCAGCCAGATGCCTGAACCCTTGCCAAAGGGAGGAGCCGTCTATCTCAGAGGCGGCGGACTCTCTAAACCCGTTCTTCTCCTGAGAACCGAGGATGACCGCTATCTCGCCTTTGAGGATCGCTGCACGCATTTCGGGCGTAAGCTTGACCCGGTGCCCGGGGAATCCGAGTTACGATGCTGTAGTCTCTTCCATTCCACCTATGACCTTGAGGGTAAGAACATCAGTGGTGCGGCCAAGAGGCCGCTCACTCGCTACGTGGTGGAGCAGAGCGACGGCGATCTCATAATTACATTGTAGATAATTCATCTACTGTGGTGAGCGGTCGAGTTGGGGGATCGTCCCAAAAAAGCGCGGACTTAAATCCACTGGCGTAACGGGCGAAGTTGCGTGCTTCAACACGGATGTTGCCGGCAATTGCCAGTTGCAGATTGGAGTAGATTCGATGCCCTCACACGTTATTACTTTCCCTGATGACTTTGTCTGGGGGGCAGCCACATCAGCCTACCAGATCGAAGGTGCCTGGGACGAGGATGGTAAGGGCGAATCGATCTGGGATCACTT
>SOIC01000180.1 GCA_004377275.1 Dehalococcoidia bacterium | reverse complement strand
ATCCGGAGATTCGCAAACACACGATACGCCGCGAGGACTATACCACCGCTGACGTCAGCCGGGTAACCCGGGATGGTGTGGTCCCCGGGCAAGGCGGTGAGTGTATCGGTCTGGGTCAGATAGTGGGCCAATGCGGCCACCATAAGCCGTCGCCCAGTGCTCCGATACAGGGCCTGTTCTACGTCGGCGTTGACTCAGGCGGCTATGGAGTGGGAATACATCATGCCACGGAGTCGGCCGTAAATGTAGCGCCCATCGTGCTGCGACACCACCAGACACATTAAGCGGTGTGCACCCGTTGCATCCTGCCTACATTACAATCAAATAATGGGAAATCTCGGCTGAAAGTTGAAAGGGGAAAACCCAAATAAAAAAGGAGGGGACATGGCAAACTATGTTGTACTGATGAAGATGACTCCCGAAGGTGCCAAGAATCTCAAGGATGCTCCAAAAAGGTTGGCCAAATACAACGAGATCCTGGCCGCTGAAGGGGCAAAGATCACTGCGGCTTATGCCACACTAGGGCAATACGATTTTGTCGCCGTGATCGAAGGCCCTGAGGACTTCGCCAAGGTCGCCAAATGCTCTGCGGCTATATCCATGCTGGGAGCGTTAAGCACTCAAACCATGCCAGCCATGCCGGTGACAGACTTCTTCAAAGTGGTGGCAGAGATCTAAAGAAGGTTTAACCCCCTTAGTTGGCCAGGATTCCTGTACACTGGCAGAGAACGTTGCCATCTCGGGTGGTTGGGTAGAGTGACCTTTGCACTAACTCCGAACCGCGTTAAGCTCAAAGCTGAACGCGAAAAGAGGGGTATTTTACATCTACCAGCCTGATGTCTACAGCAGCCGATCCTGACTATTACGTATTTATATAAAGGCTAGAGGACTGCACCAAACACGAGGAACTATCGTTACTTCTGGGCCTGCTGTTTCTGCGCTTCTCCAGCTTTGGCCTTCTTTTCTTCCTCTTCTACCAGCACCCGACGCAGCACCTTACCGATGAGGGACTTGGGCAGTGCATCCCTGAACTCAATAAGCTTGGGTATTTTGTAGCGGGCCAGGCGAGGTCGGCAGAACTCGATGATCTCATCCTCAGTAACACTCTCTCCCTCCTTGAGAACTATGGCTACTTTCACCGTCTGCCCCCGGTAGGGATCAGGAACGCCATAACACGCCGCCTCCCTGACCTTGGGGTGCTCGTAGAGGACCTCCTCGATCTCGCGAGGATAGATGTTAAAACCGCCGGCGATAATCATCTCCTTTTTGCGGTCTACTATGAATATGAATCCATCCTCATCCATCCTGGCCAGGTCACCGGTATAGAGCCACTCAGCACGCAACACCATAGCCGTCTCCTCTGGCCGGTTCCAGTATCCCTTCATCACCTGGGGTGCCCTGATGGCTAGCTCACCGATCTCGCCCAGGGGCATCTCCTTCTCGCCGGTCTCCGCGTCCATTATTCTTGCCTCAACATTCGATATGGGCAATCCAATGCTTCCTGTCTTGCGCACCCCGATCATGGGATTCGCGGTTACAACAACAGGGGCCTCGCTCAGGCCATAGCCCTCCGCCAGCTTGCCTCCAGTGAGCCTCTCGAACTCCTGTTGCACCTCCAAGGGAAGCGGTGCAGCTCCGCTAACGCAGGCCTTGATAGAGCGCAAGTCGTATTTGCTCACTTCGGCGAAGTTGTTGATGGCAACGTACATGGTAGGAACGCCGGGGAAGAAAGCGGGCCGGTATCGATTGATTGCCTTAAGCACCTGCTCGGTTTCAAAGCGGGGCAGCAACACCATTGCAGAGCCAGTGAGCACGGAGAAATGCATTACCGTAACCATGCCATATACGTGGAAGAGGGGCATAACCCCCATGACCACCTCCTCCCCCTGATTCAGACCTATGGGGATTGCCCAAGATCTCATCTGGTAGACGTTGGCAACTACGTTGCGGTGTGTAGCTATCGCCCCCTTGCTGAGGCCGGTGGTCCCCCCCGTATATTGCAACATAGCAACATCGTCGGGGTCTGTCTTCACCGCAGGCGATGTGGTGCTGAAGCGATGTAACAGATCCTGAAACTTATAGATATTCTTTACCCTGGGGATTCTGACGCGATGCCCCTCCTGTTTTTCCATAAAAGCAACGAACGCCTTACGGCTCTGCGGAGGCAGGTACTCCTTGATATTGGTTACTACCACGTTTTTCAGGCTAGTTCGCTCCTTCAGGCCCATGATCATCTTGTAGAACAGGCTGAGGACGATTATCGTCTCTGCACCGCAGTCCTTTAGCTGAAACTCCATCTCCCGTGGCGAGTACAGCGGATTGGTGGCTACCACTATGGCTCCTGCCCTAAGAACAGCGTAGTAGCTGATGACGAACTGGGGACAGTTGGGCATGAGCAGGGCCACCCTATCGCCTCTCTTAACCCCCATTTCCAGAAGAGCGTTGGCCAGCTTATTGGACGCCTTTTCCAGTTCCCTGTAGCTCATCATAGACTCATCACCGAAGGCTCCAGGAAAGATAATGGCGGTACAATCGGCATAGCGGCGTGCTGATTCCTCCAGCAATTGCCGCAGGGTATGATTGGGATAGTTCATAGCATAGGGCACCCCAGGATCATAGCTCTTCAACCAGATCTTTTCCATGATTACCTCCCTTTACATCCGTTACCAACGTGTATAAGCTCGTTTTCAGGACCCAGCGGGTCTGCCCCCTAGGGAACATCATGATAGAGATAATGGGTTGCCAGCCCGGCACCAGTCAAGTACCTGTAAAAAGATCTTCAGGAATATCTTCCTTTGAAACCTCAGCCTCCGATAAATTGACCCTTAGAATCTTGCCATGGCCTCCATACATTTCAGCACCTCCATCCTAATAATAAAGTGAAGCTACACCTTCGGTTTTCGTCTAATATCATTGTAAGTATTATCGAATTGCTTAATAGGCAGTGGTTAGCCATCACCAATAAAGATCGGTGAATGGCATTTTATGCCCATACTCTTCCTGTGTCAACAGGGAGGTTAATTGAATCCTCTCCATCTTTATCACGCGGGCCTCGATTGACTGCCCTTCTTGCGGATGGTTATTATCTTACGGATTTCAGAGCATACCTCGTTATCTGGGCAGACTTCACAGGAGATGTCGGTATCACACTCATATCCCCCATTGGCTGTCTCTTTGATGCGCTGCCGGCGTAGATCGTGAGACAGCTTCCTCACCTGAGCCCCGATTTTCTCAAGATTCTGCACATCCTCAACCGATGAAGTCACAAATAGGATCTCTGCCACATTTACGGCCGCCAGCTCGGCACGAAGATGACAAAGAATAGTGGCTCCTAATGAACGAAAGGAGAATCCATTGTCCAGGGCTTGATCGCTCACACGGGACCAAATTCGCCCGCCTGTGCTGCGGACCATATATCCAGGAACCCGCTCGGCAGCATATTGCTCCCTTTCCAGACGTGACTGAATCTCCTTGCTGAGGGCCAGACCACCAACCAGCGTAACCTGTCCGAATGGCAGAGTTCCTCCATTTGCTTCACTAAAGTCGGGACCAACCAGCATTATCTGTCCATCGGATATGAGCGAGACATCTTTGGTCCAGATCATAAATGTGGAGCCGGCTGTTTGGGGACCTCCCAACTCAACCGCCGTGTTCTCTTTCAAGATTGGGGGAGACGCGGCCTGGCTTGGAGTCACCCCGCCGCCGCTGAGCGGATCGGCAAACCATACCCGCACTCTCCTACCTTTTTTCTCCAGATCCTTATTGTAATCCCTGATTCGTTGTAAATATGGGTCAAATGGATTCATGAATTATTCGCTTAACACCAGATCGGCTCGTCCCTGTTCCTTCAGATAGGCTGGATATCTGATATAGAGCGGTTTGATTACAGGTAACAGCTTAAGAATTTTAGGAATAGAACCACGGGCCACAATGGTTTTTGTGGTTAAGGCCTTGGCCAGGTTAATCTGGCCATGCCAGAACTTGTGTCCATTGTCTGCGGTCAGGGTGAATGTGGCCGTAGCGGCGATTGTATCGTCGTTGATATGGACCGTGAAGGGATCTTGGGTGAAGTCGAGCGTAAGGGTCAGCACAGGATCACGCCACACGAATTTTACGATCAGGCCGATCTCGGCTAGCTTGTTCTGTATCTCAACAATCTCTTCATCTCCCTTCTTTACTTCCTCCGCCATTTGACGAAAGAAGCCACCCAGAATCTTGTCGCATTCATCGGAGTCCTTGAAATAGGGCATATCATCCTCCTTTCTTTTTCAGAAGTTAGCGGTACGCATCTATTGATTTCGCTTGAGATACATCTCCTTGGCTATGACAGCGGCTCCGATGCCTCCCATCATCTGGGGGTCAACGCCGTCGGGAAATGTCTTGAGTTTGACCCGTAGATTTCGCTGCAGAGCATCCACTACGCCAGCGTTCTTGGCCACCCCCCCGGTAATGACCACATCCTCCACTAGACCCACCCTCTTGACCAGGGCGGCGACACGATTGGCGATGGATTGATGTAACCCCTGGACGATGAATGGTAGGGGAACCTCATCGTTGACCAGGTTGATGACCTCCGACTCAATGAACACGCTGCACATGCTGCTGAGCCTTACAGGCTGGTAGTTACCATTTGCATGCAATCTCGCAAGGTCCTTGACTTCTATTCCCAAGCTGCGTGCGATGAACTCCAAAAACCGGCCCGTTCCAGCAGCGCATTTGTCGTTCATTACATACTCAAGCATCCGCCCACCGGCATCCAGAAGCACGACCTTGGTGTCCTGTCCGCCGATATCAATGACGGTGCGCGCTGATGGCAGCAGGGTCTTGGCTCCTTTGCCATGAGCCGAAAGCTCGGATATGTTCTCATCCGCGAAAGATACCTTGGCCCGACCATAGCCTGTGCCAACGATATATGCAACGTCATCGTCCTGCAGTCCGGCATCCTGAAGAACCCTTTCATAGCATTCGCGTGCCGTCGCACGCGGATTCGTTGTGCTGGGGCCGATGACGTAAGACTTCAGGTGATCATCGATCCACAGAGCCGCTTTGCTGGTAGTAGAGCCTATGTCTATGCCGGCAGTAATCAACCCGTTCTTCACGCCGCCTCCTTCCTAGGTCTGACCACATCCTCGATAAAATGAGTTATGTCGTCTTGGATTGTCTCAACTGGAGTGACCCTCGGGTCAAACATGTCAAATTCAAAGTAGAGGAGAGGGATACCCGCTTCCCGGGAAGCTTCCCGAAATAGGCCGATGCCTCCAAGGCCATGCTTGCAGGCGACATGACCGGCAAAGATCCCAAAATCTACCTGATAGTCTGCGCACAACCGCAGGTAATCGTCGATGAAGTAGTCTATGGGGCCCTTAAATTGTCTCGACATAGGCAACACCCTCAGGTCTTTACGCGCCAGGCCCTCCAGCATGGATTCTGGGGTCGAAGTATCGATGACCGCCTCCGGAGCATAATAGCCGAAAAGGTCCATGGGGATGACCAATTTGAGCTCGCTTTCCATCCAGTCATAGAACTGCAGGTCAAACCACACCGGGTCTTGATACCAAATGGCACGATAGAGCTCCCCTCCCTCAATTGTGCTCTCCCCTCTCTCAATGCGTTCCTTGGCCTCATCACGAAACGCCTTGGCTATGGTGGTGCCTTCAGGATCCCCGGAAAAGGCAACCAGCAGGGCCGTGTTGAGGGCCACGAGTTTGCTCACCTGCGGGCAGGGTGTGTGCCGCCGAAGCTCATTCCAGTCGCGCAGATACTCTGCAGTGCGATTTGACTCCTCACACACCTGGCGAAATCTCTCCCAGCTAAACTTTCTGCCCGTATGCTCCTCAAGGAACGGAATGGCCTCCCGGAACTGCTTCGCCAGATATCGGACCTCACGGTCGCCAGACAGGTAAGGAACGTCCATCAAGCGCATAGGCCTTTTGGTAAGCGCGGTGAGGCACTTAATGGCCGCGATCTGAGAATCGCAGGGCGTGTTGTGATACAGCATGCAGGCTGGCTCGGGGTAGAGATCGTTGAGGACGGTACCTACAGCCGCCTTGTCTATAGAACAGACCTCCGGAGCCACCCCGTGGGCCTCCGCCTCATCGATCAAAGCCACTGTATAGTCCACTTCCCCCACCAGATTCTGTAACACGGTCAACACCTCAATAGGGCACGTCTGGACACCTTCGAGCCCCTTGATCAACTCTGGCGAACAACCACAGTTGTGCCATACGATCGGCCTTCCCTCGTCTATAGCTTGAAACAGGTCTTCCAAGAACCCACGGAAACCCCTAGCTATCCCGTTCATGCCCTTAGACTCAGGGTCCTCTTCGTACAGGTCGATTAACCCTGTTGCCCCTTCGTAGACGACCTCCCAGTCCTCCTGTCGCTCTTTTCCCAGTATAGCCATATTCTCCCCCTTCCGATTATTTTCTGCATCTAGGTCACTTGCCCATCTGTTCCAGGAATGCCTGTACACGGGTTTTGACCTGCCCGGAGGCTGGAACCTGATACTCCCTTTCCAGGCCTAAGAACGGGATGCCTTCTTCCTTCATCCTCCAGTAAAGATTGTGCCCATCGCCTGCCCAGGGGTCGCAGAACTTCATCCGCTGGAAAATGATACCGTCGGCATTAAACTCCCGTACTGCGTCTTTCAGTCTAGCGACTTGGTCATCGAAGCACTCCACCATTCGGGCACAGGGCACCTGAAAGAA
>SOIC01000160.1 GCA_004377275.1 Dehalococcoidia bacterium | reverse complement strand
ACCCGCTTTCGAATTGTGTTCCTTGTAATTGTCGTTCAAAATAAAATAACCAAGAGCCTAGGTTTTCGGTTCCAGACCCTTGGTCTTTGTAATCCCGCTTCCCTACGCTCGCATTACCGAGATCAGGTTCGAGGGGTTAGCCGATATATCGGCTTCTCAGCCACTAAGCTCCCCCGCGGCGCAACATAATGATACTACAAAAAGCACAAAATTGCAACTAATTGCTTCAATTGACTAAGCTAGCTAGCTGTGCTATCATCCTTTAATTACATAATAATGGCAGGACGAGCTTGAGAACAAAGGTTCTTATATCCCTCCTGATCGGTGCTGCTGCTGGGATGCTCGCTGGGCTTACGGGTGTGGGTGGCGGGGTGTTCTTGGTGCCTTTGATGGTCGGGCTCTTGGCTATGGTGCAGCATCAGGCCCATGGCACCTCCTTCCTCGTGATCCTCCCCATCGCCATTGTTGGCGCGATTACCTATGGTATCCTGGGACATATAGACGATTGGCCTCTCATTGTAGGGCTGGTATCAGGGGGTGCGGTGGGGGTGCTTTTGGGGGCCCGATTGATGATGTTGCTGCCCGAAAGGCACCTCAAGTGGCTCTTCGGCGCATTTCTGGTGTTCGTGGGCTTCGCCATGATCATCACCTATACGTCTGCGCCGACGGCTGATGCTTCGTCGATAGTGCTGAGCTGGGGATTTATTCTCAGCGCTATCGGGATCGGGTTTGTGGCGGGGATCCTTGCCGGGATGATGGGCGTGGGTGGTGGCGTGGTCATGGTTCCGGGCATGGTTCTATTGCTGGGGGTGGGCCAGCACACGGCGCAGGGGGTATCCCTGGCCGCGATTGCGGTGATGGCATTGTTGGGTGCGCTGGCCCATTACCGTCAGGGGAATGTAAAGCCCAGGATGGCGCTACTGATCATCCCCGCTGCAGCCATCTCTTGCCTTCTGGGTAGCGTGGTGGCGGACCAGCTTGATGCAGCGGTTTTGCGCCAGCTGGTTGGTGGCGTCATCATTATTGTGGGCTTTTTCATGGCGATTAAAGATTGGCGCACCCAGAAGGATATCCCCCTGGAGAGTTGGCTCGCCAACCGGGGCAGGGTGGTTGAGGGAAATGTTCTTGTAGTTGATGACGACCCGGGGATACGTGAAATGCTTGGCGAGGTTATTTTGCGGAAGGGGTATAAAGTTGTCACTGTGGAGAGTGGTGAGCTGGCTCTTGAGGAGATGGAAAAGCAGCACTTCGGCCTGGTTTTCCTGGACCTGGTATTACCGGGCATGAGCGGCGCTGAGGCCTTTTCCGCGATAAAGCAAAAGGATAAAAAAGCGGTGGTGGTCATCGTCACCGGTTATGATGAGGATCCCTTAGCTGTGGAAGCGATGTCGCACGGACCTTTGTTTCTTATTCGAAAGCCCTTCCGGATAAGTGCTGTCGCTGAGGTTCTTGATGCCGTGGGGTTAAGGTGATAGGCTGAGGCGTGGTGGCGCATGGGCGGGATGCGTCGGTTTTGCGCAATCTCGTTGGCGGCTTGATCGTTGTTGTGGGGGTTTTAACGGTGGTTAAAGACTGGCGTTCCGGGGGTTAGCATCGTGAGTGCACTGAGCGAGCTATACACGGAGATAGCCCGTTGTGAGGATTGTGAACTCTCCAGGCATCGCAGCCGGGTGGTGCCCGGCGAGGGCTCTGAGGATGCCGACCTCCTCTTCATCGGCGAGGCCCCGGGTTGGTATGAGGACCAGCAGGGGCGTCCCTTCGTGGGGCCGGCGGGGCATTTCCTCGATGAGCTGCTTCTCTCCATTGGGCTGAGCCGCGAGGATGTTTACATCGCAAATGTGGTTAAGTGCCGCCCTCCCTCAAATCGTGACCCTCTGCCCTCCGAGATGAGGGCTTGCCGAAAGTGGCTCGATCGCCAGATAGAGTTGATCAGGCCCAAGGTGATCGTTACCCTGGGCCGCTACTCGCTGGCTCAGTTCCTCCCCGGCGATGCCATAGGAAAGGTCCACGGCAAAGCGCGAACAAAGGAGGGGATAATCTACTTTGCCATGTATCACCCTGCCGCGGCGCTTCACCAGCAGAGCTTGCGCCAGGTCATTACGGAGGATATGCTTAAGATCCCGCCCCTGCTGGCTCAGGCAGCGGAGGTGGTGGTAGAGGAGCATAAACCTGAGCAGTTATCCATGTTCTAGAAAGGGACGATGGCAAAGTTATTCGAACTTTTTACAGCTGGATGGCGTAGTATAGAATTATCGTATCTATATTCTAGGGAATGAATATGGCGAAGGATAAAAAGAGAAAGAGGATAGCGGTGGGGGGCCCTTCCCTCATCAGGCGCTTTTTATTCTCGCGCCCGGTGATGTTGCTACTGCTTCTGATCATCGCGCTAGCGCTGCTTTTTGCCTTCCAATCTCAAGTGCTCTCGGGGCTTAGCACCGCCTGGGAGGCCCTCGTGGAGGCGTGTGGGTGGGGGCTTATCCTGGTTGCAGTGGTAATGGCCTTTTTGGGCTGGATGATATGGCGGCGGCACGTCCCCGTTTTCCTGCGGAAGTGGTACCGCTGGCTTGGCACTCTGGCCTTTATTGTAGCGCTGTGTGGATTGCTTGCCTTCTTCAAGGCCTCCACTGGAGTGATGAGCGAGGCTACTTTGGGGGGAAGGCTGGGCCTGGCAAGCATTGGGGCGCCCGATGCCATCGGTGCGCTGAGGCTTGCTGGCATCGTTCTTGCGTGCGCATTTCTGTTGGCGCCGCGGGGGAGCTGGCGCCTCATGTCGGGCGTTGCCTCTGCTTTGGCGGATTCCTATCGTCGCTATCCGCTCCGTAAATACCTGGGGCGCGCCATACGCTGGCCTTGGGGTTTTTACCAACGTCATCCCCTGCACCGCCCTCGGATCTCCCGGCTGCGGCGCCCCGCCAGGCCTGCCGCCGCGCCTGCGGCGAGGGTGAGGTATGAAGTACCCAGGGTGGTTGAGCCCGAGGCGACGTCTGGGGTGGTTGGTAAACCAGTCGAGGCCAAGATAGCCGAAGACCTTCCTTCCGTTATTGAGGAGACGGGCGAAAAGGTTGAAAAAGTTGCGGAAGTGGGTGGGAAATGGCAGTTGCCCTCCCTCAGCCTCCTTGACCGAACTCCAGAGAGCGAGCCCGTTGTAGTGGACACGGAGCGAGGGTCACGGATCATTGAGGAGGCCCTGGCGAGCTATGGTGTTGAGGCCAGGGTAGTTCAGGTGAATGTCGGCCCCGCCGTTACCCAGTATGGCGTTGAGCCCGGCTGGGATCGCAAATTCAAGGAGATAAAGGAAAAGGATAAGGATGGCAATATCAGCGTTCGTCTCAGGGAGGTCTCCAAGACCAGGGTCAAGGTGGAGCGCATCGCCTCGCTGGCCAATGACCTGGCATTAGCCCTCGCTGCCCCCTCGATAAAGATCGAGGCCCCAGTGCCGGGGAAGGCGATGGTGGGGATCGAGGTGCCCAATTCAATAGCCGGTGTGGTCAGCCTCAGAGGCATTATCGAGAGCGCCCCTTTCCACAAGCTCAGGTCCAAGGCAAAGCTTCCCCTGGCCCTGGGTAAGGGGGTCTCAGGGGAGAGCGTGGTCGCCGATCTGGCCAAGATGCCTCACCTCTTGATCGCCGGTGCCACCGGAAGTGGCAAGAGCGTGTGCATAAAATCGGCGATCATCACCTTTCTGCTTCATGCCAGCCCGGATGATGTACGCCTCATCCTCATCGATCCCAAGAGGGTGGAGCTGGTGTCGTTTAGCAATGTACCCCATCTGGTTACCCCGGTGATCGTGGACCGGGAGAAAGCGGTGGCGACATTGAAGTGGCTCAACCGTGAAATGGACCATCGCTACGATAGGCTGGCTGCGGTGGGTGCAAGGGACATCGAAGCCTACAATAAGAATCCCAGGGTTGAGCAGCGGCTCTCTTACCTTTTGCTTGTCATCGATGAGCTTGCTGACCTGATGGCTACCGCCCCCGATGAGGTAGAGCGCCTCCTGTGCCGCTTAGCCCAACTGGCGCGCGCCACCGGCATTCATCTCATCGTCGCCACCCAGCGCCCCTCGGTGGATGTGGTTACCGGCCTGATCAAGGCCAACTTCCCGGCGCGCATCAGCTTTGCGGTGGTCTCCCAGGTGGACTCACGCACCATCCTTGACGTGGGCGGCGCCGAGAAGCTCCTTGGTCGGGGTGACATGCTCTTTTTGCCACCCGATGCCCCCAAACCGAAGCGCCTCCAGGGAAGCTTTGTTTCCGAGGCCGAGATGGAGAGGCTGGTAAGCTTCTGGATCAGCCAGCAACCTCAGGAGGTCTATGTCTCGCAACTGGCTCAGGAACTGGATCAAGCATCCCCCGGTATCTCCCATGAGGACGCCCTTTTGGAGAAGGCGAAGCGCCTCGCCCTGGAGCATCGCAGCATTTCCACCTCTTTCCTGCAACGGCGATTGGGCATCGGCTATCCCCGGGCGGCACGGCTCATGGACCTCTTGGAGGAGCAGGGCGTGGTCGCCGCCGGGGAGCCAGGGAAATCTCGGCAGGTAATTGGGGGGGATGACGGAAGGGAGGTTGACGCAAAATGATGAAGGGATTTTTTGAACGGATTACCAGCCGGCGCAGGGAAATAGAGGAGAGGGCGATTTTTGCTGAAATGGAGAATTGCCTCTATTGCGGCAAGGACCTTTCCTCCGCCGAGCTTTTTGAGCGCTATCGCATCTGTCCCCACTGCCGATTTCATTATCTTCTTCCCGCTTACGAGCGGATAGAGCTTCTGGCAGATAGCGGCAGCTTCATAGAGATAAACCGCACCCTGGCATCTCTTGACCCCCTTTCCTTCTCCGGTGGGGCCTCCTATAAGAAGCGAGTCTTCGATGCTCAGAAGAGGACCGGGCTCTCCGAGGCGGTGGTTACCGGCGTTTGCCAGATCGAGGGCACCCTTACCGTCATCGTGGTGCTGGACTTCGGCTTTTTAGGTGGGGGAATGGGTTGCGTTGTCGGGGAGAAGGTGACCCTTGCATTTGAGCATGCCCTCAAGAAGAGGCTCCCGCTGGTGGCGGTGGTCTCCAGTAGCGGGGCCCGGGTGCAGGAAGGGGTGCTCTCCCTGATGCAGATGGCAAAGACCGCGGCGGCAGCCAAGCAGCTTTGTGATGCCGGGCTTCCCTTCATCTCGGTGCTGACCAACCCCACTACGGGGGAGGTCTATTCCAGCTTTGCCAACCTTGCCGACATCATCATGGCCGAGCCCAATGCCCTCCTCGGCTTCGCCCCTTTGAGGGTGGTGCTGGAGACCGAGGGCGGGGCGCTTCCCCAGGATGCCCATACCGCTGAGTCCCATCTGAAGCATGGGATGATCGACACTATTGTGGAGCGCACCAGGCTGCGTGAGCTCCTGGCTATTCTTCTCGATCTGCTCTCTTCCCAGTACCGCATAACCCTGAGGAGGAGATTCGGACCCTATCCGCCGATAGTGCCTCAGCGGGAGTCGGCGTGGCAGAGCGTTCAGTTAGCTCGCCACGAGGAGCGACCCACCTCCCTGGACTATATTGGCAGGATTACCTCAAGCTTTATTGAGCTTCACGGCGACCGCTGCTACGGTGACGATGCCTCCGTGGTATGTGGCTTGGCGGATATTGGTGGGGAGGCGGTGGTGATCATTGGTCAAGAGCGGGGCCATGGTGAGGAGGGGAAGTTGCGGCGGCCCTACCCCGAGGGCTTCCGCAAGGCGCAGCGGGCGATGAACCTGGCAGCGAAGTTTATGCTCCCGATCATCACCCTCATTGATACCCCGGGGGCTTATCCCGGGCTGGAGGCTGAGGAAAGGGGGATGGGGAGCGCCATCGCCCAATGCCTGGCCCAGATGTCTGACCTGCCCACCCCGATAATATCCGTTATCATTGGTGAAGGGGGCAGCGAGGGGGCGCTGGCTTTCGGGGTTGCCGACCGCATCCTCATGCTGGAGAATGCCATTTTCTCGGTGATCCCACCGGAGAGGGCTGCCGTCTTGCTCTATCGAGACGCGAGTAGGGCGGAGGAGGTGGCCCCTGCCTTGAGGCTCACCGCTGAGGACTGCAAGGAGCTCGGCGTGGTGGATGTGCTGGTGCCTGAGCCCAAGGGTGGGGCGCATGTCGCCCCCGATGAGGCAGCGCGCCAGCTCAAGAAGTTTCTCTTAAATGAGCTGGTTCAGGTGCAGGGGGTATCTGCGAACAGACTGATCAAGGCCCGCTATGCGAAGTTTCGCGGGATGGGGCGCTACAGCTCTCGCATAAGTGTCGCCATCTCCAAGGAGCGGGATCAAATTCAAGAATTCATCGCTCAGAGACTGGAGGAGCTTAAGGAGTATCTTCCCTCGAGAGCCGAGGAGGTTCCCCTGGAGGAGGAGAAGGAGCCGTTATCAGAGGATTGATAGCTTCGCCTACTTTGCCTTGCCCCTAAGGCGCTTGAGCACGGCATCCTTATAGACCCTGGCAAGGCTCTTGCCGTGCTGGGGGATCCTTTCCCGCTTCTTCCGCTGGCGATTCTCGCGCCGCTCCTGCCTCGTTTTTTCTTTCACTGTATAACCCCAGCTATTACTCCATGTCCCTTCTCAAGTCGATGATGCGGTCCCTGAGCAGTGCCGCCTTCTCAAACTCTAGGTTCCTGGCCGCCATTTTCATCTGCGATTCCAGGTCCTTGATCAGGCGCAGCATCTCATCCCTGGGCATGGGGGCAACGGTGTAAGGGGC
>SOIC01000116.1 GCA_004377275.1 Dehalococcoidia bacterium | reverse complement strand
AGATAGCGGCAATGGGCATGGAGGATCCTCAGGTTAAGCTGTTGATGACCATGCCGGGAATCGGTTTCTTCACAGCAAGTCTGCTAGTAGCCGAGATCGGCGACATAAACAGGTTCAGCAACGATAAGAAGATCTCCTCCTGGGCAACCCTGGCGCCGAGGATCAGTCAGTCCGGAGAGAAGACCCACATCGGGCGCGTATCAGGCCCAGGGAACAAACGCGTGGCCGCCATGATGGTCCAGTGCGCTCATACTGCCTGTCGCTTCGATGCTAGATTCAAAAGGTTCTATGATCGATACTCCAAGCGGAGTAGCAAAGGGAAGGCGTTGGTGGCCGTCGCCCATGAGATGATACGCATCATCTATTTAATGCTGAGGGATAATGAGCCTTATAGAGGTCAGAACGTTGAGTTGACCGTGAAAAAGCTTAAGAGAATGGAGGGCAGGGCGTCATATGGTTTGCGAACCTGACTTGGAACCGCCCTAGCCCTCTGGCTAGTCGACGTTATCCATAGGAGGTTACGAGAGGGGTGGGGAGTGTTGCCGGCCCTGGAGCAAGGGGGTGAAAACCCCGGGAGCAGGACCCGCCTGGTAGGGTTTCAGGTCTGTTCTCCCTGCAACGATTTACCCGACATCTAGGATCCCACGTCTCTATTAGGCCCTAAAGTCATTTGCATTCCTTATCAGCTATTTCTATTGCCTTGTCTAGTACTTGTATTCCTTTATCGATCTGCTCTTCTTTGACTATTAGGGGGGGTGCAATTATCAAGGTATTTATCACATTGACGATGTAGACATCCCTCTCCATGGCGGCTACGCTAATCTTTTTCAAAGTATTTGGCTGGAACTTCTCCCTTCGAGTTACGAAAGGTTCCTTCGTCTTCCTGTTCTTGACGAGCTCGACGCCCCAGAACAGCCCCTTACCCCTTACATCGCCGACGGAGGCATGATCCTCTTTTAGCTCGTTCAGCCTTTTACCGAGCACAGCTCCCATCTTACTGGCGTTCTCTATCAGGTTTTTGTCTATGTATTCTTGAATGGCTGCAAGGGCTACGGCACAGCAAAGAGGGTGCATGGCGTAGGTGTGTCCATGGCAGAAGAGGTTACCCTCTTGATCGAAGAACTTCGCGATCTTCTTCCTCGCAATTGTCGCCCCAAGGGGGATGAATGCCCCCGTCAAGCCTTTTGCCATCGACATCAAGTCGGGGACCACATCCCAGTGCTCCATACAGAACCATTTACCAGTTCTCCCGAATCCAGTCATAACCTCATCGGCTATTAGGAGTACATCTCTTTCGTTACATATCTCTCTCAATCGGGGCATATATTCATCAGGTGGGACGAGGATACCGTTTGAACCCACGATCGGCTCAACGACAACCCCCGCGACGCTCTGCTCTCCCTCCATCCTGATTATTTCATCTATATATTCGACACAACTGATGCCGCAGCCAGGATACTCCTTTCCGAGAGGGCAGCGATAGCAGTAGCAATCAGGTGCTCGGACGATACCCGGCATTCCGATGGCGTAATGTGTCCTAGGGTCTCCTGTGAGGGCTATTGCGCCTGAAGTTGCGCCGTGATAAGACCTATACCTTGATATGAGCTTTGTTTTTCCCGTGTATAAACGGGCTATCTTAATAGCAGCCTCGTTTGCCTCTGCTCCGCCAAGAGAGAAAAAACTCTTCTGCAAGTCACCCGGCGTGATATCGGCGAGTTTCTCCCCAAGTTTGGCTGCAGGCTTTGTAGCAAAGCTCGGTGCAGCATAGCACAATTTATTCGCTTGCTCCGATAGTGCTTCTAATACTTTGGGGCTTCTATGTCCGAGATTGGAGCACATTAGCTGTGAGGAAAAATCGAGATATCTTTTTCCTTTAAAATCCTTGAAGTAACATCCTTTTCCCTCTTCGATCAACAGTGGTTTCCACGTGTATTCATACCTCCAAGTGCCAAACACATATTTTTTCTCAAGAGCCACATAATCCCTATCCTCTTTCAGTTTAAACACCTTACCTTTCTCCTTATCTTAATCTCATACTCTATATAAATTATATTTCAAAAAATTCATGCA
>SOIC01000028.1 GCA_004377275.1 Dehalococcoidia bacterium | reverse complement strand
ATGAGGGGGATGGCGATCCCGTGCTTTATTGCGGGGATGGCTGCGGCAGCCTCGCCGTCGGGGACAGCTACGCGCACCAGCTGGCAGCCGCATTCCTCCAGCTGGCGAATCTGGTCTATGGTCGCCCGGGCGTTACGGGTGTCGGTCTTGGCCATCGACTGGACCACGACCGTCGACCCGCCTCCCACGGTGACATCGCCTATGCTAATGGGTCGGGACATGCGGCGCCGCATCATTGGATAAAACCTTCCCCCCTTATGAGGCGCATCACGTCATTATAGCTTACCAGCACGATCAGCATAAGTAATAGGGCGAAGCCGATGAGGTGGATCAGGCCCTCCTTTTTTGCCGATATTCTTTTTCCCCGCCGGATGCCCTCGATGGCGACAAAAACGATCCTTCCCCCATCAAGGCCGGGGATGGGGAGCAGGTTGACTATTGCCAGGCTCACGCTGATGAGTGCGGCAAGCCGTATCAGGGGCTCAGCTCCCAGCGCGGCGACCTCGCCGGTCATCTGGGCGATGCCAATGGGGCCAGCGACCGCGTCCTTCAGCGGCACTTCCCCTGCAATGAGGCTGGCGAGGGCATCTTTCGCCGCCACCCACAACCGCCCGTACTCGCCAAGCCCCTTGGGGATGGCTTCCCAGGGTGGATAAGCGCTGGTTTCCCTGAGAGGGCCCATCCCGATGCCAATCGGCCCTTCCCCCTCGGGCGTTTCCTCTTCCGTTCGTGGGGTCAGGGTCGTCTCGAACTCGGTGGCATCCCTCCTTAGGAGAAGAGTGACCTCCTCGCCAAGCTTGTACTCTATCGCTTGTTGCACCTCTTCCAAGGTCTTGACCTCTTGCCCGTCAATGCTCAGGAGAATGTCGCCTGTTTCAATGCCGGCTAATTCGGCTGGCGAGCTATCGGCAACACTTTCGACCTGAACCCCCCCGTCCTCCACCGGGCGCGCCATCGGTATCATGTAGGCTATGGGGAGAAGGAGGAGGGGAAACAGGAGCATAAAGAGCGACCCGGCACTGAGGACGAGGAGCCTCGTTTTAATGCTCTTCCCCGCCAGGCTCCCTGGCACGTCGGGGTCCTCCTCCCCCGCCATCCGGCAAAAGCCGCCGAGAGGGATGAGGTTCAATGAGTAAATCGTTTCCCCCCTCTTGAAACTGAGGAGGCGAGGCGGAAACCCTAAACCCAGCTCCTCAACCTTTACTTTGGAGCGTTTGGCGGTAATAAAGTGACCAAGCTCGTGGACAACGATGGCCGCGATAAGAATGGCTAGGAAGATGAGTATGCTTATAAATATGCTCATCTGTGCATCCTCTCTCTGGCCCAGGCATCAGCGGCGAGCACATCCTCCAGCGAGGGGTTGGGGATGCTCTGGTGCTCCTCCAGGCTCTCTGCCACGAGCTTGGGGATGTTCATAAAGCCGATGCGCTCCTCCAGGAAGAGCGCCACCGCCACCTCATCGGCGGCGGAGAGCACCGCGGGGTAGGTGCCTCCTTTTCGACCTGCTTCCAGCGCTAATCTTAGGCAGGGGAATTTTTCCCTGTCGGGGGGTTCAAAAGTAAGGGCGCTTATGCTTGAAAAATCGATGTGGGGAAGCTTATTAGGCAGTCGCTCCGGATAAAACAGGGCGTATTGAATGGGCAGGCGCATGTCCGGGGAACTAAGCTGCGCCTTGATAGAGCCGTCGACAAATTCAACCATGGAGTGCACAACGCTCTGGGGGTGGATCACGATCTCGATATTTTCAACCGGGACACCGAAGAGCCAGCTTAGCTCAATAGCCTCAAACCCCTTGTTCATCAGGGTGGCGGAGTCGATGGTGACCTTCGGTCCCATCCTCCAGGTAGGGTGCGCCAGCGCCTGCTGCGGCGACACCGTTTCTAGCTCTTCCGCAGAGAGATGGCGAAAGGGGCCACCGGAGGCGGTCAGGATGAGCCGGGAGATCCGCTGCTCCTCACCGCGCAGGCATTGCAATATCGCACTGGGCTCGCTATCGATGGGCAGGATCTGGGCACCGTGCCTCTTTGCCTCGGTGGTAATAATTCCCCCGGCCATTACCAGGACCTCCTTAGTGGCCAGAGCGATACTTTTTTTGGCCCTGATCGCTGCCATGGTGGGGTTGAGACCTGCTTTGCCTGAGATGGCGATTACCACCAGGTCAACATCGGGGTGAGCTACAAGCTCCTCCGCAGACAGTATTTCGCACTTTAAGCTACGCAATCTCTCTGGTGAACTGGCTGACTCGATAGAAACAAATTTTGGTTGGAACTCTTCGATCTGCTTTGCCAGAAGCGCGGCGTTTCTCCCCGCGCCAAGACCGACCACCTGAAATCGGTTAGGGACGGAGCGCACCACGTCAAGGGTCTGCTGCCCTATGGAGCCAGTAGCGCCCAGAATGGCGAGCCGTTTTACATTATTACCCATATCACATAATAGTATACTACAACGACGGTAAAGAGGATGCTATCGAGGCGGTCGAGGAGGCCCCCATGACCGGGGATCAGTGTTCCCGAGTCCTTCAGGCCGGTGCTCCGCTTGAGCATTGATTCTGCGAGGTCGCCTAGCGGGGCGACGATGCCGATGAGGGCGCCGAGGATGACCGTTTGCCAATAGGGGATGGACAGGCCTAGCAATAGCACCAGGATCAGCGATGCGGCGATGGCCCCTAGAAAGCCCCCCACTGCCCCTTCCCAGGTCTTCAGAGAACTGATCTTTGCGGCGAGGGAATGCCTGCCCCAAGCCCTGCCGGTAAAGAAAGCGGCGGTGTCCGCGGCAAAGGTGGCAAGGACCACAAAGAGCACCCACTCCCTGCCGCTCTCCAGTTCCCGAAGGGGGATAAAATGGCTCATTAGCCACCCGATATAGATGATCCCGGCGAGGACCCAAACCCAATTGGTGGCGGCATCCTTCACCGGGGAGCGGAAAAGGAGCCAGATTAGAGAAAAGGCCACTGCCGAGGTTAAGAGGGGCGCGGTATAGCTTCCTTCAAAATGGGCTACCAGGATGAAGAGAAGCACCCAGACGAGCCCGAAAAGGGTGAGCGGATGCCTCCTGGAGAGGCCCATCATGCCATAGAATTCCAGCGCACCCAGAGCTGCGAAAGCGGCGACCGATAGGGAGTAAGCGGGGCCGCCAAACCAGATGACCAAAAAGATGAGGGGTAAGAGGACTAGCGCGCTGAGCACCCTTTGCCTGATCATCCTGCCGCTGAGCCTTAGCCCTCCCTTTTTAGTCCCCCAAAACGCCGCTCCCGCTCACTGTAGGCAATGAGGGCCCGCTCGATCTCCTCCGGACCGAAGTCGGGCCAGAGGGTTGGTGTGGCGTAGTACTCGCTATAGGCTGCCTGCCAGATAAGGAAATTGCTGAGGCGCATCTCGCCCCCGGTGCGGATGATCAGGTCCGGGTCGGGCAGGTCTGTGGTATATAGATAGCGAGAAATTAGTGCCTCGTCTATATTATCGCTTGTGATGCCATCGCGAAGGATGCGCCTCACCGCATCTACGACCTCGGCGCGACCGCCATAGTTGAAGGCGATGCATAGGGTGCATCTGGTATTGTGCATGGTCAGCTCGATGGCGTATTGCACCTTCTGCTGGAGCCGGTCGGATAGCCTATCAAGGTGGCCGAGGTGAAGGATCTTGACCCCATCCTTGTGGAGGTTTGCGGTCTCCTGGTCGATGACCTCCTCCATGATGCGCATTAGCCCCTGAACCTCTCTCCGTGGGCGGCTCCAGTTCTCTGTGGAGAAAGCAAACAGGGTGATGTACTTCACTTCGTAGTTGGCGAGGCATTTGATGGCACGGCGGATATTATCAGTTCCGGCGCGGTGACCTGCGAGCCGGGGTAGCCCCCGCTCTTTGGCCCAGCGTCCGTTGCCGTCCATAATGATGGCGACGTGATTGGGGATATGCTTGATCCTGGGTTTCGCCACTGTTTATATCCGTAACCAGATTCCCGAGCTCCTCTACTAAACCTCCAGTAGCTCGGCCTCTTTATCCGCTGCTACCTTGCCTACGGTGGCGATGAAGCTATCGGTAAGCTCCTGAAGTCGCTCCTGGGCGCGTTTTTGCTCGTCTTGGGAGATCTTCTTCTCTCGCTCCAGTTTTCTGAACTCCTCCAGGGCATCCCTTCTTATATTTCGCAGGGCGACTCGGCCATCCTCAGCTCTCTTATGAACTGCTCTAACCATATCCTTTCTTCGCTCCTCGGAGAGCTGGGGGATTGCTAAGCGGATCACATTTCTATCGCTTGTGGGGTTGAGGCCGAGCTCCGACTTTAGGATAGCCTTCTTGATGCTGGGCAGCGTACTGCTATCCCAGGGCTGAATCAGGATGAGCCTGGCCTCCGGTGCTGAAATGGTGGCTATCTGCTTAAGCGGCGTGGGCGTGCCGTAGCAGTCCACCTTAATATTATCGACCAGCGCCGGGTTCGCTCGCCCAGTGCGGATGGTGGCCAGCTCTTTCCGCAGTGCCTCAATGGTCTTTTCCATCTTGGTGCTTGCCGCTGAGAGTACCTCATCGATCATCGCCCACCTCTAGCTGGTGACTATGGTGCCAATAACCTCGCCAGCCACTGCCCGCACAATGCTCTGGGGGTCACCGACGTTGAAGACAATTATGGGGAGATTATGTTCCATACAGAGGGAAAGGGCAGTTGCGTCCATAACCTTAAGGCGCAGCTTTAAGGCATCGGAATGGCTGATGCTTTCGAACTTTTTGGCATTGGGGTTTTTCAGGGGGTCGGCGTCATAAACGCCATCGACCTCGTGCTTTGCCATGAGCAGCACCTCGGCGCCGATCTCTATGGCCCTGAGCGCCGCAGCGGTGTCGGTGGTCATATATGGATTTCCGGTGCCGCAAGCGAAGATGACCACTCGCCCCTTCTCCAGGTGGCGCACGGCGCGGCGCCGAATGTAGGGTTCGGCAACCGCTTGAACGGTGAGGGCGCTTTGGGTTCTGGTGGTCACCCCACCTCTCTCCAAGGCGTCCTGTAGTGCCAGGGCATTTAGCAGGGTGCCCAGCATCCCAGCGTAGTCGGCACTAGTGCGCTCCATTCCCTTCGCCTCCGCTATTGCCCCTCGCCAGATGTTTCCCCCACCAACTACAATGGCGAGCTCAACCCCCATGTCCACTACCTGCTTTATTTGTTGGGAGAACTTCGAGAGGACAGCTAGATCGATGCCGAATCCCTCTCTTCCCATCAGGGCCTCGCCGCTCAGCTTCAAGATGGTGCGCTTGTATTTGGCAGCTTTCATCGCTTATTCCTTACCCAGCTCGAAGCGGGCAAATCTGCGCACCTTGATGTTCTCCCCCACCCTGGCAATTGTTTCCGCAATAACGGCCTGGACGGTTATTTGAGGGTCCTTAATAAAAGGCTGTGAGAGAAAACAGGCCTCGCTGGGGTCCACCCCCTCAGGGATGTCCTCGTTATTCAAAAAGGAGGGGTCGGTAGCCGCTACCTGCATCGCCAGGTCATGGGCCAGCCTCTTGAACTCATCGGTGTGTGCCACAAAATCGCTCTCACAGTTCACCTCCACCAGGGCCCCGATACGTCCTCCGGTGTGTATATAGGCCTCAACCAGCCCCTCGCGCACCTCCCGATGGGCCTTCTTCTCCGCCTTGGCGAAGCCCCGTTTTTTGAGAATCTCTATGGCATTATCGAGATCGCACTCCGCCTCCTGGAGCGCCCTTTTACAATCCATGATACCTGCCCCGGTTATCCCGCGCAGCTCCCTTATTACTTCTGTAGTAATCATGATCTTTCCTCACTCTCAGTGTGGGAGTCGCTCACAATGGTGGAATCGCTTTCAGCGGTGTAGTCGCCTTCAGGGGTGGAGTCATCTTCAGCGGTGGAGTCTTCTTCAGGGGTGAAGGTTAAGATTGCTGGTACCTCAGCCTCCTCATAGACCATTTCCTTTGCCAGCTCGCGGTCTTCCCTACCCTCAAGCGCAGCGTCCGCTATCCGACCACACATTAGCTTAACCGCTCTTACTGCGTCATCGTTGGCAGGGATAGGGTAATCTATCTCATCAGGGTTGCAGTTGGTATCCACGATGGCCACGATAGGGATCCCAGTGCGCCTGGCCTCTGAGACGGCGATCCTCTCCTTGGCCGGGTCGATAATGAAAACAGCCCCGGGGAACCCGGTCATCTCCTTGAATCCACCCATTTGTCGGTTGAGGCGGTCGATCTCCTTCCCCAGTTTCATGGCCTCCTTCTTAGGGAGGTAATGAAACTGCCCCCGCGCATTGCGATCCTCCAGGCGCACCAGATGGTCGATTCTTGCCTGGATGGTGGTGAAGTTAGTGAGCATCCCCCCCAGCCAGCGTTGATTCACATAGGGCATGCCACAGCGCTTGGCTTCCTCCTCAACTGAATCCTTGGCCTGCCTCTTGGTGCCGACAAAGATGATATTATCGCCCTCAGCAACGAGATTCCGGACAAACTCGCAGGCTTTATATAACATATCAGCGGTCTGCTCCAGGTCGATGATATGGATGCCATTCCTCGCGGCGAAGATGTACTTCTTCATTCGCGGGTTCCAGCGGCTGGTCTGGTGACCGAAGTGGGCGCCCGCTGCCAGCAACGATTTAATGGATACCTCCTCTGCCTCGATCCTTTCCTCTTCCATGCTCCCCCTTTATGGCGATTCTGTAGCCTAAGTATAGCATAGGGAGTGGGGCGAGGCAACATCGTTGAAAATGTGCCAGCTTTGTGCTATATTTGGCTATGGAGGGATCGCATAGTGGTCTAGTGCGGCCGCCTGCTAAGCGGTTACCCTGCGAA
>SOIC01000186.1 GCA_004377275.1 Dehalococcoidia bacterium | reverse complement strand
TAGCATTGGTTAGAGGTGCGGTATATATTGAGCGGACTGCGGTGAACTCTCCGGCCAACATTAGAAAGACGAAAAAGGCCATCCGCAAGGCATTCCAAGCCCAGATCGACGATCTTGGTTTCTCTCTGGTGGAAATACTCTCTCCGTGTCCCATCAACTGGAGGATGACCCCGTTGGAATCGTGGCAGTGGATCGATAAAGTGATGACAAAAGAGTTCCCTTTAGGGGTAATCAAGGATATAACTGGAAAAACCGATGCTGATTAAGACAATTTTTGCCGGTTTTGGAGGCCAGGGTGTTCTCTCCATGGGCCTCAATTTGGCCCAGGCAGCAATGTTAGAGGGAAAGAATGTAACCTATTTACCTTCCTACGGCGCCGAAGTTCGCGGGGGCACTGCCAATTGCACGGTAGCGGTATCAGATGAAGAGATTGCATCCCCAGTTGCCTCTTCTCCGGACTTCATTGTAGCCATGAATCAACCCTCTCTGGTCAGATTTCAAAACCAGATTCAATCAGGTGGTGTACTATTTATAAATTCCTCTCTAATTGAAGCTGAGGTCTCAAGGGGTGATATTGACATTGTCAGAGTTCCGGCAAATAGTATTGCTGAAAAGTTGGGTAACCCGCGATCCGCCAACATGGTGATGCTGGGAGCATTTACCAAGAAAAGCAATCTCGTTTCCGTTTCGAGCGTAATCGAAGGGCTCAAAAGCGCTTTGAAGGATAAGCAAAAACTGATCGCTATTAACAAGAAGGCCTTAATGGCAGGGTATGATCTGTTATAATCCGCGCAACGGGTTTTAATTACTGGTAGTCTTGGAATGGGAATTCCAATAGGCGCAAAATATCTGGAATGTAAATCCAATCGGGGGTAAGTCATGTGCGTAAAACAGACTTCGATTAGTCTGGACAATGTGCCGGGGAGGTTCCTGGATGTGAGCGAATTCCTGGGAGCTGAAGGAATAAACATCAGGGCCATTTCTGTAGCCGATACATCCGACGTCAGTACCGTGAGGTTTGTCGCGGATGACCCGGAGAAAACCACCAATGTCTTAAGAAGCCATGGTTACTCTGTGAAAGAAACCGACGTAATAGCGGTAGAGGTACCGGACCATCCCGGTGGCCTTCAAGCCGTACTTAAGCCCCTGAAAAGGGCTAACATTAATGTCCACTATCTCTATCCCTATCTGGGCAGGGGAGAAAGCGGGCAGCCCATAATCATCGTGGGCGTGGACAAAACCGATGAGGCGTTGGAGGTTTTGAAAAAGAACTGGGTTCATACCTTTGGGAAAGAGATTTATGCCCTGTAACGTCAAACAGAGATGAAAGGAGGATATAAAGATGACTACCATGAAAGGGGCGGAGGCCTTGGTGCGATGTCTAATGGAAGAGGGTGTGCGTTATGTGTTTGGCATTCCGGGTGACCAGTGTAATCCTATCACCGACGCCATCTATCGGTTGGGGGGTGAGGCGGGACTGAAGTTCGTAACCACCCGGCACGAACAGGCGGCGGCCCACATGGCCGATGCCTGGGCGCGGGTGACCGGTGAGCCTGGGGTATGCCTGGGCACGGTAGGACCGGGGGTAGCCGACCTGGTACCTGGTGTCTACCCGGCCTGGGCCGACTCGGTCCCTATGGTTGTTCTGGGAGCACAAACGCAGAGCTGGCGCTGCTATCCCGAGCATGGCTCCATGCAGGCTCTGGATCAGATCTCCCTGATGACTCCCATCACCAAATGGCGGGCACTGGTGAACGACGTGAGGCGGATGCCTGAGCTTGTGCAACTGGCATTCCGCGCTACCTCATCCGGTCGGCCGGCCCCTGTTTACCTTGACTTGCCCAACAATGTGCTTTGCGACAAGATAGATACGGAGGCATGCCCAATCATGTCGCCGCAGCGCTATCGCGCCACAACGCTATCAGTAGCTGATTCGTCTCTTATCGACCGAGCAGCAGAGATGCTGGCGAATGCCCAGTGGCCGCTCATTCACCCCGGTGGCGGGGTACTGCGGTCTGGGGCCTGGGCGGAGGTGGTGGAGCTGGCGGAATATCTCTCGGCTGCGGTGACAACAAGCCTAGTTGCACGGGGGGCTATCCCCGAGGATCATCCCCTGTGCTTGATTCCTGGGGCCACTGCCGCATTCAAAGCTCAAGCTGCGGCTGACGTGGTACTCCTGGTGGGTGGTCGCCTGGGGGAGGGAGACTTCTGGGGACGCCCACCATTATGGGGGGAAATAAACACGCAGCGATGGATACAAATTGACATAGAACCCCAGAACATCGCCCTGAACCGGCCGGTAGACCTAGCCTTGGTAGGCGATGCCAAGAGCACCCTTCGCGCCTTGCTGGAGGCGGTGAAAATGCGGACAGGACCTAAGGCTGAGAACCCCCAGTTCGAAGACGCCCGTCAGGCACAGAAAACCTGGGTAAATGGCTGGGAGGAAGGAGCCCGTTCTGACAAGACGCCTATTCATCCACTACGCCTCATGAGGGAGGTTCGCCAGTTCTTCCCCCGCGGGGCCATCTACGCTCAGGATGGAGGCAACACACCAGTCTGGTCCTTCTATCAGAACCGCATCTATGAACCTCGCACCTTTCTCCATGCTTTCGATTCAGGCCATCTTGGGTCAGGTGTGCCGTATGCCGTAGCGGCCAAGTTGGCTCGGCCTGACATAGCTGTCTATTGCATCACCGGCGACGGCTCATTCGGTTTCAATGCTATGGAGATGGAAACAGCGCGGCGGGAGAACGCACCGATTATAGTCATCATTACCAACGACCAGGCTTGGGGAATGATCAAAGCAACGCAGAAGCTGAGCTATGGGGAACGCTACTGCGGCGTGGACTTTACCGACGCCCGTTATGACAAGCTAGCCGAGGCGCTGGGATGCTATGGTGAACGGGTCACCGAGCCGGCGCAGATTCGGCCTGCTCTACAAAGATCGGTAGAGTCCGGCTTGCCTGCGGTGCTGGATGTAATTGTGGACGCAGCTGTGCATCTGGAAGCGCCAGACGCGGTGTTGCTAGACAGCCTATGGATGGAAGGCTGCGATATGGGGAGTTAATTGTGAAGGTAGCCATATTATGAGTATGTGAGGCTGGTTGCATGGGGATGGACTAGGATATGAAGGCCTTGCAATTCTCTGTTTCGATTCCTCAATTTGCAGCATTGAAGGTCTTGGCGGGCATAAGCAAACGACTCTACTATTATGGCCCCCTGGCGACGGTACGGCTGGTTGATGTCCCGGAGCCAACATTGCCCTCCTCTGACTGGGTAAAGATCAGGACAATCGTCTGTGGGTTTTGTGGAAGCGATATCAACCTCATTCTCTTACGGGATTCCCCAACGGCAACCCCTTTCACCTCGTTTCCATGCACCATGGGCCATGAGCTTTGCGGCGAGGTCATAGAAGTTGGAAACAGTGTTGATAGAACAAAGACAGGGGATGTAGTTACTGTTGCACCGTATCTTAGCTGCTCGATAAGAGGGATTGAACCTGTATGTAGAAGCTGTCGGATGGGTAGACCAGCCAATTGCGAAAACTTTGCTGAGGGCAATCTCGCCCCTGGCATGTTGGCTGGTTTATGTCGCGATGTAGGCGGAGGCTTTGCGCCATATCTGGTGGCACACAAAGACCAGGTTTTTAAATTACCTCAGGAAATGTCTCATAAAGAGGGCGCCATGATAGAGCCAGTTGCGGTGGCCCTCGAGGCAGTGATTGATAACACACCCAACGACGACGATAAGGTTCTTGTTATCGGGGGTGGTGTGATCGGTAACCTTATCGTTCAAGCAACACGTGCCTTGGATATAGGCTGTTCTATTGCTGTTGCTGAACCCTCGATATTCCATGCGGAACTGACATCCAAGGTAGGGGCCGATCATCTGATTACAGATGGTGAGATCTTGTATCACACAATACATATCACCGGGGCAAAGGCGTACAAACCCATGCTAGGTCAAGAGATCCTTATGGGGGGATTCTCAAAGATCTTTGATACTGTAGCTAACACTGAGACACTTAATGCCGGTATGAGGGCACTGAGAACAGGAGGGGTACTAAGTGTGGTAGGGATTAGCAAGGAGGTAAAGCTCGATCCCACGCCCCTTTGGCTGAAACTTCAGACCATAAAGGGCGTCTATTGCTATGGCTATACTGATGTGCAGGGTAAAAGAGAGCACATCTTTGACTTGGCTATCGATTTTGTAAAGCAAAAAAAGTTTCATCTCGAGTCTATGGTTACCCATACATTCTCTCTTGAAGACTACCGGGAGATGATTGAAGTCAACTTGAACAAGCAGAGGAGCAGGGCAGTAAAGACAGCGGTTTGCTTTACCGAAGGGTCATGACGCATGTCCTGGTCACCAGCGCCAACACATTATCACCGAAGCATCGGTTGAGGGTCTTATTGATAACTCCTTGACAAGAAGTAATTCGGGAGCGAGAAACACACCAAATCAAGGTTTTGAAATCAGGGTTTTCATTATCCCCAGATTCACGAAATCATATCGCTAATTACCAAGTAAGACGTCGTAGGTTTAAGTCCCATCACCCGCTCCACTTTTTATTCAAGCAGCTAGAGGATAATCGCAGATTTCAGGGTCTTCTGCCCATTAGGTTCTGTCTTCAACTGTTGAGTATCTTTCTCTGGTTGAATCCTATAGTAAGAATTACGTTGACAGTCCTCCATGCAGAGCCTGCAATTATTACACTTTTGGTGGACACGTTCGATAGTACCATCTTGCCTGCTATTCATGGCTCCGAAAGGACATGCATTGGCACACTGGGCAAAGCTGCACACACTGCAATATTCCCTCTTCCAGTGCCACCAGTAGAACTCGAAGTAAATGTGATAAAACAGCGCTATGATGGCAGAGAAGAAAGCGATATCATGAATGAACAAGGACACATTAAATACACCGGATGGTACTAGCTCTTTTAAAAACCACTGTATCATGCCAGTCATCACGACGATGATAAAACCAATCGATATTAATACCTTGTGTTTCCTCTTCCAGCTATTAAGATACGGTGTCGCGGAGGCCTTTCTGTTCCAAATCGCGGCTTCCTTTATCCACTGCCATGCTGCCCCGCGGTTCACCAACGCATAGATTATCGGTGCACCCACTAGGAGCACTGCGGCGATACGGTGGATAAGGCGGGTCCAGCTACCTGCAGCTAGTGCTGAGAAAGTTGGTGTGTATATAATTAAGCCGGTAATTAATAGTGTGAAAAAGGCCCCTACCACTACCCAATGTAATATTCGCCGGTTGCTTTTTGAGCGTGTCACACTTGGGTTATCGCCACTCATGTTGTACCCCTATTAATGCAGCGTCAGGAATCATCCTGCTCGCTAGCAGGTGAAACGTCTGGCAAGCCAGAGCCAGAGAATTTGGCAGGCGTGGATGTATCGCGCTCCCACTGTGACCATGAATCTGGCCCGTAACTATCGAATTCCTTTTCCGCACCGCAGAACTGGCACACGCCTTTGCTGGTAGGGCCTTCGGGGGTCTCGATTATCCAGTAGTGGCAACACTTACCTTTACTAGTCGGTTCTTCGGGCGCAGTCTCCAGTTTGTTACACATCACGCATCCCCTGTTTTATATATATCCAAAGTTATTTTAAATCAGGGGATGACGCATGTATGCGACTTTTGTCCCATTTAGGGCTAGGGTGCGATGAATGATAAGATAGGTGTGAGGCGAGTAGTTGATGAGGGCAAGAAAGCTGAGAGCAGGAGTTGCTAGCGCTCCTCGATAATTATTTCAAAGGGCCAGCGTATGGCTCCGGTGGGGCAGACGTCTTCGCAATGAGTACACCAGCGGTTGCATGAGGTGCACTTTTCTTTCCCTATTACAGTTACAACGTTGTCGACCAATACCAGGACTTTGCACTGGCACACGCTAACACATAGCCCGCACCCGTCACACTTTTCTCGGTCAATCACCGGCATTTCAACCACTCTAACTGCCTCCCTCGGCAATCATAATATCACCTGAGCACCTTGTGGAATGTGACCTTTGTCTCAAAAATATGCTGCCACCATGTCTTTAAGGGCTTCTTTATCGGTGATTACGATGCGGTGGCGCTCCAACCTGATCGCCCCATCATCTTCCAGGGCTTTGAGCGACCTGCCGACTACCTCGCGGACAGTGCCCGCCATCGCTGCCATATCCTGCTGGGTAAGCCGTGGCCTGGCGCCTGTGCCATCTCCAGCGTGCTCCAGGAGTATCTTGGCTACCCGGCCAATGACGTGTCTGAAGGACAGGTCCTCGACCAGTGATCCCAGGTGGCGCGCTTGACCCGCCAGGACCTTAGTGACATTCAGGGCTACCTGGGGGTGATCCCGGAGGATAATCTCCAGGTCACTCCTTCTGATACCGTAAAGAACAACAGGCCCCATAGTCTGGACACTGGCGGGGTTGGGGCCGCCATCGAAGATGGAAACGTCATTGAAGGACTCTCCGGGGCGCACGATGTTCAGAATCTGCTCTTTACCCTCGGCCGAGGTCTTGAACACCTTAACCGCGCCGGAGGCTACAAAATATAATACCTCAGCGGGCTCCTCCTCGATCAGGACCAGCTCCCCTCGCTGCAACGTTTTCTCAAAGATGAATTCCATGATCGAATCGAGTTCAGCAACACTAAGCCCAGAGAAATAGGGGACGGACTGTAAAAACTCTACTGTAACAGCCATGTCTCTTCACCGGGGTAGCCGTGGTAGCACCCGGTGAATCATTATACCAGCCATTGGGAGGTGAGACTAGTGCTCATCCTGCCCATTGACGTTGAGGGATTCATCCATCGTGGAGAGG
>SOIC01000115.1 GCA_004377275.1 Dehalococcoidia bacterium | reverse complement strand
CTCCGCCAATCTTTCCTCTCCCTTTTTCGCTCTCCCCCAGCAATTGTCGGGCCAGGGCTTCCTCGTCCTCCCTGGTGCTCACCTGCCCATCCAGCTTTGCCTCCCGGAGTGTTTCCAGCACCCTTCCCAGGCGAGGTCCAGGCTTAGCCCCCAATCTTTTCAGGTCTTCCCCATCCAGGAATGTCTTAACATAACGTAATTGGTTAATGTATAGCTCCAGGTGGGTGCGAACTATTGGAGAGTCGCTGGCCAGGGCACAGGCGGCGATCGGCCCAGGGGGATAGTGCTTTAGTAGGCGGTAGATGCTACTGGGGGGGAGTGCATGGTCGGCCAGGGCAGGGAGTTCCCCCTTCAGGCGGGGCACCTGTCGCATGTTTCGCCCCAATTCCCCCACTATCTTAAGGCGTGAGATGAAGCGCTCAATCGCCTCCTCGCTGAGATGATAGATAAGTAACAGTAGATATAGGGCGGGGTCAGCTATCGCTTTCCGGCGAGCCTCACCAAATCTCTCCGCCAGCCATCCATTGCCTCTCAGGGAGGGGTGAAGCTGTTGGAGCACCCCCAGGGCTTGAGCACGCTCCAGGATTTGCTCGGGACGGTCCTCTTTCAGGATAAGCTCCAGTTCGTGCCTTACCCGATCACCGCTGATGGTATCCAGCATTGATTTATGCTTACGGAGCAGCCGCTCGGTATTTTGCTCCAGCTTAAAACCGAGCCTCTGCTCATAGCGAAGCGCCCGAAGAATTCTGGTGGCATCATCGATGAAGCTCCGCTCATGAAGGATGCGAATTATTCGTCCTTGCTCCAGGTCGCTCCGGCCACTATGCGGGTCAAGTAACCGGCCAAAGGAGCCCGGGCTCAGGTCGATAGCCATGGCGTTTATGGAGAAGTCCCGCCTGAGAAGGTCATCCCGTATCGTTCCTGGCTGCACTGTGGGCAGGGCTCCAGGTTTGGCATAAGTTTCGGAGCGCGCAGTGACCAGGTCGATGTTTAAGCTTCCGCGGCTGAACTTTGCCGTGCCAAATTTACGGTGAACCGTCACCCGCTCCCCGCTTTTTTCGTTCTTCCCCCCAATCCCCTCCCCCTTAGCGAGCCAGCGGGCGAGGGCGAGGGCATCGCCCTCCACCACCAGGTCGAAGTCCAGATTGGGACGCCCCAGCAGAAGATCGCGTACCGCCCCGCCGACAAGATAGAGTCTCTGCCCTCGTGCCTCGGCCTCCTTCCCGGCGATGCGGAGAAAGGCGATGAGTTCCGCAGGCAGGCGCTCCTGCATTTTTAAGGCCAGGTTCTCCATAGGGCTCGATTATATCATGCTCATCTTGACAAATCGAGGCGGGATAATTATGTTGATAGGGGTTGAATCTTGGCTGAATTTGCTGAATTTACGAAATTACAGGACACGCTTGGCATTGTCTTCAGGGACCCCGCGCTCCTTAAGCAAGCGCTGGTTCACCGCTCCTACCTCCACGAAAATTCCAATTTCGCCCTACCCTCTAACGAGCGTCTGGAGTTCCTGGGCGATTCCCTGCTGAGCTTTGTTATCGCCGAGAAGCTATATAAAGATTTCCCCGACCTATCTGAGGGAGGGATGACCAAGCTGCGGGCGGCGCTGGTGCGCCAGGAAACCCTGGCTCGGTTAGCCAGCTCCCTGGGGCTTGGCGACCACCTTTATCTGGGGCGTGGCGAGGAGGCCAGCGGGGGGCGCGCCAAGCAGTCCATCCTGGCAGCAGCCTTTGAAGCGGTAGTCGGGGCCATCTTGATCGATCAGGGCTTTGCCGCTTGCAGGAATTTTGTGCTCAGGCTTTTCTCTGGCGAGATGGGGAGAGCCATCGAGGAGAGGCTTATTGCAGACTATAAGTCTCAGCTTCAGGAGATCGCCCAGTCAAGGCATCATGTGACCCCTACTTATCGAACCATTAAGGCAGTGGGCCCGGACCATGCCAAGGAGTTCACCGTAGAGGTGATTGTCGGCGGCAGCGTGATTGGCAGAGGGCAGGGTAAAAGCAAGCGGCAGGCGGAGACAGAGGCAGCGCGGGCCGCACTGGAGAGCCTGTCGCAGGAGCAATAAGCTCTTAATCGCTAATCGAGGCACACACACTAAATT
>SOIC01000101.1 GCA_004377275.1 Dehalococcoidia bacterium | reverse complement strand
TAATAGCCTCATCTAGTTCGCGGGCTATCGTTGTTGGCTGTGATACACCGTTTCTCAGCGTTGGCTTGCTTGAATATATGACCCAAATCTGCTCCACATTTGATGTTATTGTTCCTCGGATAAAAAATGAATTAGAACCCCTTTGCGCAGTGTATTCCAAGAATTGTTTAGTCCCCATCCAAGGATTGCTGGAGCAAGATGAATTGAGGATTAGAAAACTTTTTAGTATGGTCAAGGTGAAGTACGTTGAAGAGGACGAGATTAATAAATTTGACCCAAAGCACTTAAGCTTTTTCAACGTAAATGGCCAAGATGATCTGAACAGGGCAAGAAAGCTGGCAGCTGAGAAGAGATGAGGGAGAGAAGAGAGGTGCTAGTGGCTACCACTTTTCTTGGGATAATCTCAACATAAGCCAGGTCTTAAGGCGCTCATCCAGCTTGCCCAGCCATGATTCTACCTTGCGTATGTCTCCGCTCATCAGCGCAGCTTTTTCCTCCGCTGTCAGTTCATACTCTTTTAGAGCCTCGGCGGGATTTTCCGCCAGTCGGGCCAGAAAGGCATTATCCTGGGCAGCTCTATCGAGCACCGCTAACACGGCGTTTACAGCAGAGACCTTGTACTCGGGAATCTTAGCCACTGGGTCAAGAGCATCATTGGTGAGGATATTCGCCGCCGCCTCATGCCAGTGGAAAGGCATAAAGACAACTCCAGGAGGTAACTCTTCCGTAATATGCAGTGGTGCTTCCACTCGACCTCTCTTTGAGGCAACTACTATTGAATCTCCCTCAATAAGGCCGAGCTTCAATGCATCGCTGGGGCTCATTTCAACTACACCGGTAGGGTTAAGTTCACTGAGTACGTTAGAGCGCCGACTCATGGTGCCGGTGTGCCAATGTTCCAGCACCCGTCCTGTAGTAAGAACCAGAGGAAAGCCTTTGGATATCGATTCTGCCGGTGGGATGTAGTCTACAGCATGGAACTTGCCTCGTCCCCGTGCGAAACCGTCCTGGTAAAGGAATCTGGTTCCAGGGTGTGAGGTATCCAGGCAGGGCCATTGCAAACCGTCACTGTCAAGGCGGTCGAGAAGGACGCCACCGTAAATAGGAGTTAGGGAAGCAATTTCTTCCGTAATCTGGCTGGCACTGTGATAGCCTAATGGCTGTCCCATCTTCTCTGCCAGGATGGAGATAATCTCCCAGTCAGGCTTTGCCTCCCCGGGTGGCAGGACTGCTTGCCGCACTCTTTGAATTCGCCTCTCAGTATTGGTAAAGCTTCCATCCTTTTCTGCGAAGGCAGCAGCTGGGAAAACAACGTCAGCTAGCCAAGCGGTCTCGGAAAGAAAGATATCTTGCACTACCAGGAATTCGAGTTTCTCCAGCGCCTGTCTGGTATGCTCAAGGTGAGGTTCACTTAACATAGGATTCTCACCCATAACATAGAGTCCTTTAATGTCTCCCCTGAGTATAGCATTAGCCACCTCGGTAACTGTCAGCCCGGTATGGTCGCTCAATTTAGCTTCCCAAGCAGTTTCGAATTTCATTCTCACAACGGGGTCATCAACCTTTTGATAGCCGGGATAGACGTTAGGGAGCGCTCCCATATCACAGGCACCCTGGACGTTGTTTTGACCCCGAAGGGGGCTGAACCCTGTGCCTTCCCTGCCGATATTGCCGGTCAGTAGAAGCAAGTTTGCTACACTCTTAACGTTATCTGTGCCGGTGGTATGCTGGGTTATTCCCATCCCATAGAGGATACAGGCACTTTTCACCTCACCGAACAAGCGGGCGGCCGCCTCTAAATCAGCCTGGGGGACTCCAGTTATTGCCTCGACTACTTCGGGAGTAAATCTTTGCACAAGCTGGCGCATATCCTCAAAACCTTCAGTGCGCTCTCGGATAAATTCCTTATCCTCAAGGCCATCTCTGATGATAACATGCATCAGTCCGTTGATAAGGGCAACATCTGTCCCTGGCTTGTGGGCAAGCTTGGCAGTGGCATATTCGCCAAGTTCCGTGGAGCGCGGGTCAGCCACAATAAGCTTAGCTCCGTCAAACTTGACTCTCCTCTTAATTATTGAGCCAATAACGGGATGGCATTCCGTAG
>SOIC01000196.1 GCA_004377275.1 Dehalococcoidia bacterium | reverse complement strand
CAGGTCGGCCGACGCTTCGGCCTAAATCGGGGTCGCGATGACGGGTTCAATTAGCGAATGATAATGTATTACCAATGTACTGGACGAGTGCACAGGATTTGGAGCAGATTGAGAATATGGTATACTATGGCTGAATAGCTCATGTATCATGTTGGTGTGGACATAATAGAGATAGGTCGTATTGAAAGGGTGATGGCACGCTGGGGGGAGCGCTTCCTCAAGCGGGTATATACCGAGGCGGAGCGCGACGATTGTCAAAACCGCGCTCCGGAACTGGCGGTTCGCTTTGCTGCCAAGGAGGCGGTGATGAAGGCTCTAGGCACCGGGATCAAGGGGGTTGGCTGGCGGGAGATCGAGGTTCTCTCCAACCGCAATGGCAAACCATTGGTTTATCTTCATGGCGGAGCGCAACAGAAGGCCCGGGGTTTGGGTCTAGGGGAGCTGGCCATCAGCCTCTCCCACTCCCGGGACTATGCCATCGCTTCAGTTATTGGGGGCAGTATTGAAGGTTGTGACCACAAATGAGATGAAGGAGCTTGAGCGCGGCGCTGCCAAGCAGGGCCTTCCCAATGAGGTGCTAATGGAGAACGCCGGGCTTGCCATTGCCCAGCGGGTGAAAGGGTGGCTCGGCAGCGCAGTGGGGCGGCAAATCCTCGTTCTGGTGGGCCCGGGCAATAATGGCGGGGATGGCTTGGTCGCTGCTCGCCACCTCCACGACTGGGGGGCCAGGATCAGTATATACCTTTGCAACCAGCGAAGGGAGGATGACCCCAACTACCACATCGTCACTGAGCGTGGCATCCCCACCACTATAGCTAGCGAGGATAAGCACTTAGCCGACCTTGATAGCGCACTTTCCTCAAGCGATGTAGTCATCGATGCCCTCTTTGGCACGGGCAAGCTCCGCCCCCTTGAAGGCGTCATTGGGGAGGTTTTGACCAGGGTGCGGGGGGCAAAAGAGGCACAGCCCGGGCTAAAGGTCATTGCCATTGACTTGCCTTCGGGGCTGGATGCCGATAGCGGAGCCGCCGATCCCTCATGCCTTGCTGCCGATTTGACGGTCACCCTGGGCTATCCCAAGATCGGGCTCTTCTCCTTTCCTGGCAGAGACCTTGTTGGCGAGCTCATGGTTGCCGACATAGGTATCCCGGTAAATCTTGGCGAGGGTATCGCCACCGAGCTGATCACCGAGGAATCGGTGCGGTCGATGCTTCCCCAGAGACCGCACAGTGCCCACAAGGGCACCTTCGGGCGCGTGCTCGTCTGCGCCGGGTCGCTTCAATATATTGGGGCTGCTTATCTTGCCTGTGAGGGGGCCATGCGGGTGGGCGCTGGGCTGGTAACCCTGGCGGTGGCCCAGAGCCTCCAGCCCATCCTGGCGGCGAAGCTAACCGAGGTGACCTATGCTCCACTACCCGAAGCGGAGCCGGGGTTTATCAGTAATGAGGCTGCCTCGTCCCTCCACGAGCGGCTCGCTGACTATGATGTCCTGCTCATGGGGTGTGGACTGAGCCAGCATCCTTCAGTGATGGGGTTTATCAGGGATTCCTTACTTGAGATGCCGTCTTCCCTTTCCCCACTCCTGGTTCTCGATGCCGATGCTCTCAATACCCTGGCACAAACCCCCCAGTGGTGGCAGAGGCTGAGCCAAGATGCTATACTTACTCCCCACCCCGGAGAAATGGCGAGACTCAGCGAGCTCCCCGTTGAGGAGATTGGGCGAGAGCGATTAAGGGTGGCACGGGAGGAGGCTGCCCTTTGGCATAAAACGGTGGTGCTCAAGGGGGCACATACCGTGGTGGCTTCGCCCGGCGGCGAGGTAAAGATTAGCGCTATGGCGAACCCCGGCCTGGCTTCAGCGGGCACCGGGGATGTGCTCTCGGGGGCCATCGCGGGTCTTTTGGCTCAGGGGCTTCCATATATTGCCGCTGCTGCCTGTGGGGTCTACCTCCATGGGCTCGCTGGGGAAACGGTGCGAGCAGAGCTTGGCGATGCCGGCATGGTCGCCAGCGACCTGCTGCCTGCCCTGCCCAGGGCGATCAAGAAAATCAGGGAAGGCTAAGATGTTACTGGCCATCGATATAGGAAACACCAATATTGCCTTCGGCGTCTTTGACGGGGAGACGCTGCGTGCTACCTGGAATGTGGCAACCGACATCAATAAGACAGCAGATGAGTATGCCGTCCTGCTACTGAACCTGCTGCCAAGAGAGGGTCTCGCCCCTACTGATATCGATCATGTGAGCATCGCCTGCGTGGTGCCCCCGCTACTTACCATTTTCGAGGAGCTGAGCCAGCGTTACTTTAAAATCCCGCCGCTCATCGTGGGGCCAGGGGTGAAGACCGGGGTGAGTATATGCACCGACAACCCCCGTGAGGTGGGAGCTGACCGGGTAGCGAACGCCGCGGCGGCGCACCACCTCTATGGCGGGCCGCTGATCGTGATCGATTTTGGCACTGCCACTACGCTCGATGCGCTATCCAAAGAGGGCGATTACCTCGGTGGCGCCATTGCCCCCGGGATCGGCATTGCCGCAGAGGCGCTCTTCGAGCGGGCATCAAAGCTGCCCAGGGTGGAGTTAATCCCTCCAGAACACGCTATCGGTAAGAATACGGTAACCACGATGCAATCGGGAATCATCTTTGGCTATGTGGGGCTTATCGAAGGCTTGGTGACTCGCATAAAGCAGGAACTGGGGGGGGAGGCGTATGTTGTGGCAACTGGCGGTCTCGCCGAGGTGATCGCCACGGAGACAAAAGTTATCGATACGGTGGACATGCACCTGACCCTCATCGGGTTACGATTGATTCACGAGCTGAATCGATAGGAGAAGAGATGGTTGGAGATAGAACCATAGTTCTGGGTGTCACCGGCAGTATCGCCGCCTATAAGGCGGTGGAGCTGGCCAGCAAACTTACACAGGATGGGGCGTGGGTAGATGTGGTGATGACCAGGTCAGCGCAGGAGTTCGTCACCCCGCTGACCTTCCGCAGCGTCACCCAGCGGCCGGTGGTCACCGAGATGTTCGACCTGGAGTCCGAGTTCAGCATCGAGCATGTATCCTTAGCGGAGCGGGCCGATTTGGTGGTCATCGCCCCGGCTACGGCAAATATCATCGCCAAGCTGGCAGGGGGTATCGCTGACGACATGCTTTGCTGCACCGTTCTCGCCACCAAAGCGCCGGTGCTCGTGGCCCCGGCGATGAACGTGAATATGTATGAGAGTCAGGTTACTCAGGAGAACATCGCTAGGCTTAAGGAAAGAGGATGTAAATTTATCGGACCCGCCTATGGTCGGTTAGCCTCTGGTGCCTGGGGATTGGGCCGCCTCGCCGAGATCGATGATATCCTGGGCACGATCAATCAGGTGTTGGGCCGAGGCGGCGACCTGGCGGGAAGGAGGATCGTGGTAAGCGCCGGAGGTACCCAGGAGCCTATCGACCCGGTGCGCCATATCGGGAATCGCTCCTCAGGGAGGATGGGCTATGCCCTGGCGGAGGCCGCCCGGGACCGCGGGGCAGAGGTGGTCTTGGTGAGTGCTCCGACTGCTCTCACCCCCCCCATCGACGTGGAGGTGGTTCAGGTTCAAACCACCCTCCAGATGCGAGACGCCATCGCTGCTGCCACCGCCCGGGCTGACGCACTCATCATGGCGGCTGCCCCGGTTGACTATCACCCCAAGACCGTGGCCAAAACGAAGATCAAGAAGGGAACCGGGGCCATCACCCTGGAACTGGTGGAAAATCCGGATATCCTGAGCGAGGTGAAGGGCGAGAAAGGCGATTTTATCAAGGTTGGGTTTGCTGCTGAGAGCGAAAACCTGGTGAAAAACGCCACGGAGAAGCTAAAGAATAAGAGACTCGACTTCATCGTGGCCAATGATATCACTGCCACCGATAGCGGCTTTGGCGCCGATACCAACAGGGTGGTGCTCATCGACCGCTCTGGCAAGGTGACTAAACTGCCACTTCTTCCCAAATCGGAAGTGGCCGATAAAATACTGGACAGGGTAGCGGAACTCTTGCCTAAAAGAAAAGCAAAAAAGTAGGTCTCCAAGACCCTGCGAAGAATTTAAGCCCCTTTTGGACAAGATAGACGAAAAATACTAAGAACAAAGCGAGGACAGAAAAAGGCAAGAAGTAGGTTCGTAGGATTCATGACCGCACAGAAGCTTTCAGAAATACCCAAGGCATATGACCCACAAAAAGTAGAGACCAAGTGGTATCAGTTCTGGCTGGAAAAGGGCTACTTCACCCCCAAGATCGACTCACAGAAGGAGCCCTTTGTAATCATCATGCCCCCGCCCAATGTCACCGGAGAGCTTCACCTGGGACACGCCCTCACCGCAACCCTGGAAGACATCATGATTCGCTGGCACCGCATGAAGGGCGACCCAACCCTCTGGCTTCCCGGTATCGACCACGCTGGGATCGCTGCCCAGGTCGTAGTGGAGCAGACTCTCACTGAGGAGGGAGTCACCAGGCACGACCTGGGGCGGGAAGAGTTCCTCGAGCGGATGTGGCAGTGGATGAAGCAGTATAGCCGCGTCATCGCCGAGCAGCACAAGCGCTTGGGCGCCTCCTGCGACTGGAGCAGGGAGCGTTTCACCATGGACGAGGGGCCATCACGGGCGGTGCGAATCACCTTCGTTCGCCTCTATGAAAAGGGGTTGATCTATCGAGGGGAGCGCATCATCAACTGGTGCCCGCGCTGCACCACCGCCCTCTCCGACCTGGAGGTGGAGCATGTGGAAGAGACGGGGCATCTCTATTATGTTAACTACCGGCTCGCTGGTGAGGATGGGTTCATCACCGTGGCCACCACTCGTCCTGAGACCATCCTTGGTGACACCGCAGTGGCGGTGAACCCGCGGGATAAGCGATACAAGGGAATGGTGGACAGGAGAGCGATCCTGCCCGCCATCGGTAGGGAGATCCCGGTGATCGCCGATGAAGCTGTCGATCCCTCGTTTGGCACCGGGGCGGTGAAGGTAACCCCGGCCCATGACCCGGTTGACTTCGAGATCGGCCAGCAGCACGATTTGCCCTCAGTGAATATTTTAAACCCTGATGGGACGATGAATGAGAACGCTGGCCCCTACAAGGGGCTTGACCGCTTCGCCTGCCGCGAGCAGCTTCTCGCCGACCTGGAGAGTGAAGGCCTCATGGTTAAGGTGGAGCGCCATCAACACTCGGTGGGGCACTGCTGCCGCTGCAACACCGTGATCGAGCCCTGGGCCAGCCAGCAGTGGTTTATCAAGATATCGCCGCTGGCTATCCCCGCAATCGATGCGGTTACCGATGGCAGGATAAAGATCATCCCCGAGCGTTTCATCAAGGTCTACCTCAACTGGCTGGAGAACATCCGCGATTGGTGCATCAGCCGCCAGCTCTGGTGGGGGCACCGCATCCCGGTGTGGTATTGTGGCGAATGCGGCCAGCTCACCGTGACCATTGATGATCCCCGGACCTGTATTCAATGCGGCTCGTCGAACATCGTTCAGGACCCCGATGTCCTCGATACCTGGTTCAGCTCGGCGCTCTGGCCCCACTCCACCCTGGGCTGGCCCGATGCTACCGGGGATTTCGACTATTTCTATCCGACCTCGGTGATGGAGACGGGGTATGACATCCTCTTCTTCTGGGTGGCTCGTATGATAATGATGGGTCTGGAGAATACCGGGGAGGTGCCATTCAATACCGTTTATCTTCACGGACTGGTGCGCGATGAGAAGGGTGAGAAGATGAGCAAGGTGAAGGGCAACGTCTTGAACCCCCTGGATGCCATCGAGAGCTATGGCACCGATGCCCTGCGCCTTGCCCTCTCCACCGGCACCTCGCCGGGAAACGATATCAGGCTGAGCAAGGGGAAGCTGGAGGCAGCCCGCAACTTCGCCAATAAGCTGTGGAACGCCTCCCGGTTCATACTGGGCAATATGGAGGAAGGGGTGAGCATCGATGAAATTGAGAGAGCAACGCTGCCCCTGGAGGATCGCTGGATTTTGAGTCGCCTGAATCGTCTTGTAGCCAGCGTCGAGAGCCTCATGTCAGATTTCCAGTTCGGCGAGGCACAGCGGCAGATCCACGACTTCATCTGGGGAGAGTTCTGCGACTGGTATATCGAGATGTCAAAGATACGACTCAAGGGTGGGGAGAGGGGTGGAGAGAGCGAAAAAGGCGAAAGATCACCGACGCCCGTGCTGGCCCATGTCCTGGAGACCTCATTGCGACTGCTCCATCCCTTCATGCCCTTTATTACTGAGGAGATATGGCAAAGCCTTAAAGGACATCTCGACTATGAAATGGCCGAATCCATCATGGTTTCCCCCTACCCTGCTGCCGAGGAAGAGGCGCTGGACGACGAGGCGGAGAAACAGATGGCGGTGGTCATAGAGATCGTTCGGGCGATCAGAAACGCACGCGCTGAGTTCCGGGTGGCGCCCGCCAGATGGATCGAGGCGGTTGTTGCCGCTGCGGAAACAAAGCCCGCTATTGAAACCCAGGCTCAGGCTATCGAGACCCTGGCCCGGGTAAGGCCGCTCACCATCATCGGCACCGAAGACGCGAGGCCAGCGGGTGGGGAAGGTTGGGAGAGCGGGAAAAAGGCTAAGATGGTAGTGCTTGAGGGGGCGGAGGTGATCCTGCCTATGGCGGGCATGGTCGACCTTGAGGCGGAAAGGGCGCGGTTAAAGAAAGAGAGCGCGGGCAATCAGGCAGAGATCGCCCGCATAGAAGCCAGGCTTAAGGACCAAAGCTTTCTTTCCAAGGCGCCGCCGGATGTGGTGGAAAGGGAACGAGAGAGACTGGCCGCCCAACGGGACAGGCTAATGAGGCTAGGTGAAAGGCTTTCCGAGCTTGGCTAG
>SOIC01000145.1 GCA_004377275.1 Dehalococcoidia bacterium | reverse complement strand
ACAGATGTGATAATCACCATGTACAGAAGTGTTTGTTTTGGAGCCTGCCCTGTCTATTCCCTGACAATTTATGGAAACGGAACCGTTGTTTACGAAGGAGAAATGTATGTAAATGTAACAGGACAACAAACCTCTGAAATTTCTCAAGAAAAGATTCAAGAAATTGTAGATGAATTTTATGGAATAGACTACTTTTCGTTAGATGATGTATATGACGAACCAATATCAGATATACCACACACAATCACTTCTATAAGAATAAATGGAAAATATAAAAGTATTTACAATAGGGCGGGTGCACCAACGGAACTTAATGAACTGGAAAACAGAATTGATGAGATAACTAATTCCAAACAATGGGTAAGCGGAGAATAGAAAAAGCTAGTGATGCTTAATTAAATAGTCATACTTTTATCCGGCATCCGCGTGATAGATGCCCTGAGTTTAAAAATGGGTTATAAAAGTATAAGCGATTATGGAATCATTGGAAACATGCTTTCTGCGGCCTTGGTAGGAATCGACGGCTCCATCGACTGGTGTTGCCTGCCCCAATTCGATTCCCCCAGCATCTTTGCCGCGATACTGGATGATGAGAGAGGGGGGAGATTTCACATCAGGCCGCAGACGCCTTTTAAGTGCCGCCAAGCCTATCTCCCCAATACGAACGTGCTTCAGACCACCTTCCAAACTGCGACAGGCACGGCCACTGTAACCGATTTCATGCCTTGCTACCGAATCTCCAGGGGTCGACTGGTCCAATTCCCGGAGATCCATCGCGTGGTGCAGTGCACAGAAGGTGAGATGTCCCTGGAAGTTATTTTTGAGCCGAGGCTAGACTATGCTCGAAGTGAAACACGATTAGATATCTCAAAATACGGCGTTACCGTAAATGGAGGGACAGAAACGCTAGCACTTTCCTCTTCAATTCCCTTTGCCGCTCATGAGGACAGTGCCATTAGCCGATTCACTCTTCAGCAGGGACAAAAAACTGAGTCTGTCCTGCGCTACGGCTCCGATAAGCCTTCGCCTTCTGGTGCCTACAACTCGGCAGGCAAATTGGAGAGAACCGCCGCATACTGGCAACAACAAGCTGAAGGCTGTGCCTGTTCCGGCTCTTGGCGAGAGGCCATAGTGAGGTCTTATCTGGCCCTGCACCTGCTAGTTTAGTCACCGACAGGAGCCGTTATCGCGGCTCCAACTACCTCGTTGCCGAATGAAATCGGCGGCGAGCGTAACTGGGACTATCGCTTTGCATGGCTCCGAGATACCTCGCTAACGTTCAACACATTTCACTACCTATGGCACGGGGAAGAGGCTTCAGGGTTCAGGAAGTGGTTGCTTAATGTTTGCCGCAAGGGTGGCTCTAGAACCCAGGTTTTCCATAAAATTGATTTCATGGACCCGCTTGACGAACAGGTACTCGATCATTTTAAGGGATACCGGAACTCCCGGCCGGTGCGAATCGGGAATGATGCCTATCGGCAACTTCAGCTGGACGTTCCTGGCGAGGTTCTTGAGGCTGCCTATAACTATTTCAACATCGGTGGCCACATCGGGCACCGCATCTGGGGACTCCTAGAGAGCTTTGTTAATGCCGCGTGCGAGCTGTGGCAGCAGCCCGACAGCGGTATCTGGGAGGTAAGGGGTGGCCCACATCATTTTGTCCATTCCAAGCTCATGTGCTGGGTAGCCGTGGACCGGGGGATCAAAATGGCCGAAAAGCTGGGGTACAAGAGAAACCTTGAGCGCTGGGGAAGAACCGCCCAGGATATCCAGGACGACATTCTAACCAGGGGCTGGAACTCACAGCGGCGGGCTTTTACCCAGCACTACGACACATTAGCTATGGACGCGAGTAATCTCCGTATGCCTCTCTACGGCTTCTTGTCCATCTCTGACGAGCGTATAACGTCCACTATTCAACGCACCGTTGAAGAACTGAGCTCCAATGGCCTTTTGTACCGATATAGAACCGACAAGATCGACGATGGACACAGCGGGTCAGAGGGGGCGTTCTTGTGGTGCTCCTTCTGGTTAGCGAGGGATTTGCTCCGGATGGGAAGGCTGGAAGATGCTATCGCTCTGTATCAAAGATTGCTTGGCTACGGCAATCACCTCGGTCTTTTTTCAGAAATGGCCGACCCGACTTCCGGAGAAGCCCTGGGCAATTTTCCTCAGGCCCTTACCCATCTAGAGGTCATCATCACTGGACTGGAGCTACTCCAAGCCATGCAAGGTAAAAACACTGCAGCAGGCAGACCGCCCGCATGACGTCATATGGTGGCACCTTATCTTATTAGCACAACCTCACGTTGTAATTTTATAATTACATCTCGCACGGCAAGCCATCGCGAAGCCCCGATCGATTGACCAACAGACTGCTGATAGCATATAATCGTCTACGCCAGAAGGGGGTATGAGATGTCAGGAGAACTGAGCATGGCGCTCGTGGAGCTGGAGAGGGACAGGGTCGCGGAGGAGGTAAAAAGCAGGGCGGAGACAGGCGAGAGCCCGATCCAGATCCTAGAGGAGTGCCGACGGGGCATGACTATAGTGGGCGAGCGTTTCCAGAAGGGCGACTACTTCCTCGCCGAGCTGATGCTGTCCGGCGAGATTTTTAAGGGGGCGATGGCCATCCTCGAACCATACCTGGCCAAGGTCGGCCCATCCAAGCCACTGGGCAAGGTGGTACTCGCCACGCTGCAGGGCGACATCCACGACCTGGGTAAGAACATCGTTGCCATCATGCTCAAGGCCCAGGGCTTCGAGGTACACGACCTGGGGGTGGATGTGGCCCCGGGCCTCGTAGTGGAGAAGGTCAGGGAAACCGCCCCTGATTTCGTCGGCTTCTCGGTACTCATAACCACTGCCTTCGACAGCATGAAGCAGGCCGCAGCCATGCTGCGGGAGGCTGGCCTCAGGGAGCAGTTCAAGCTCATGATCGGGGGAGGCGTAACCACCACCGTGGTCAAAGACCACGTGGGGGCTGACTTCCAGACCACAGATGCGACAGAGGGCGTGGCCTACTGCCTCGATGTGATGAGAGGGGGATAGAGATGGCCAGCGAAACGATGACTTCCCAGGAAAGAGTGCAGGCCGCAATACAGCTGGAGAAGCCGGACCGCGTACCGATTGCTATTCTGGCCACCGCAGCACCATTCGCCCGGATCTCTGGTATGGCCGCAGCGGAGTTCTACAGAAACGAGGACAAAGCAAATAATGCCATATACAAGGTGTTCGATGATGTTGGGGGGTGGGACCTGGACCTGGGCAGCGTTACCGGGAAGTCGATAATGATGATGAAAACGGTAATGACGCTGGCCCTCGGGCTCAGGCTGGCCTATCCGGGCATGGAATTGCCCGATGACTACGCTTATCAGGCATGTGAGGAGGAGGTGCTGAAGCCTGAAGACTACGCCACCATTGCGGAGATAGGCTGGGTGAAGTTCATGACCGAGGACCTCGTATTCCGCGTCTTGGACATCACGCCAGCGGAGCTGAACCAGACACTGAATGAGATAATCCCCAGCGTCTTCAAGGGCAAGGATGAATGGGCGAAACGGGGGGTTGTTACCATGTATCCCCCCTCCCCTTTCACCTGCCACCCCTTCTTCAGGCTCTCGCTGGGCCGCTCGATGGTCAAATTCACCGAGGACCTGTACTACAACCCCGAAATGATAGAGGGGGCCCTGAAGACGATGACCCGCGAGTTCATCGAGACCACGATCAACGGCTGTAAGATGTTCAATAACAATATGACGCTCGTCGTCGAGGAGCGCGCCGGGGGCTACTTCTACCCGCTGCGGATCTTCGAGCGTTTCTGGTGGCCCTATACCCAGGAGATCGTGGACGCCCTGTGGTCCGAGGGGATCGTCACCTGGTTCCACCTGGATACGAGCTGGGACAGGAATATCCCCTACTTCAAGCAACTGCCCCGGGGCTCGGTGGTGCTGGCGCTCGACGGCACCACCGACATCTTTGCCGCCAAAGAGGCGCTCCGCAACCATGCCTGCCTCGCTGGCGACGTGCACCCCACGCTGCTGTCCCTGGGGAAGCCGGAAGAGGTGGAGGCTTACTGTAAAAAGCTAATCGATGAGGTTGGCGGAGACGGTGGATTCTTCCTATCCTCTGGATGCGAGCTTCCCGCCGCCATCAAAGCGGAGAATCTGAGGGCGATGGTCAGAACGGGCAAAACCTACGAGCTTTCTAAGAAGTGAAGTTGCAGAAAATCGATTTTGAGCCCATAGGCCGGCGCGGCGAATGCCCCGCCGGTCAATCGCTTCTGGAGGCGGCGCACCAACTGGGAGTGGAACTGGTCAGCCTGTGCGGGGGCAAGGGAACCTGCCACCGCTGCAAGGTACAGGTGCTGGCCGGGCGCGTCTCGCCACCAACCGAGAATGAAAAAGGGACCCTCTCCCCTCAAGAACTGAAAAACGGCTATCGCCTTGCCTGCGAGACGTACCCACTTGGCGATTGCAAACTAAGCGTGCCGCCTGAGTCCCTGACGGCACCCCAGCGCACACAGGTGGAAGGCTTGGAGGTAGCCGTTAGCCCGGAGCCACCTGTTCGCGCCTACCACTTCGAGTTACCACCGCCCTCAATAGAGGACATGCGCGCCGATGCCAAGCGGGTTCTTGAGACGCTCTACCAGCAACACCGGGTTCGCTGTTGTACCATCGACCTTGAGGTCCTGCGTTCCCTCTCGCCCCAACTGCGATCCGGGAACTGGCAAGCCCAGGCTTCAATTCGGGGTGACGAAATCATCGCCATTCGTCCGTGGCCCAGCCGTCAACTGGGGTTGGCGGTAGATGTCGGCACGACCAAGATAGCGGGTTATCTGCTTGATTTGGATAGCGGTCAGACGCTTGCTGCCCAGGGCATTATGAATCCGCAGATTGCCTCCGGCGAGGACGTCATCAGTCGCATAACCTATATTGGGAAGTCATCCTCCGCAGCGGCGCGGCTCCAGAGGCTGGTTATAAAGGCACTGAACCAGCTGGTCGTTGACCTGTGTGCCGAGGCCGAGGCCAAAACGAAGGAAATCCTTGAAATAGTGGTTGTGGGCAACACTGCCATGCACCACCTATTGCTGCGTTTGCCGGTAGCGCAACTGGCCCTTTCCCCTTTCCTGCCCGCGGTCAGCAAGGCCTTGGACATTAAAGCTCGTGATCTTGGGCTCCGTATAGCCCCGGGCGCTTACGTGCACCTGTTACCCAACATCGCCGGCTTTGTGGGCGCCGACCATGTGGCTATGTTGTTAGCTACGGAGGTCTGGCAGACTGGCGGGGTCACACTGGCACTGGACATCGGTACCAACACTGAGGTGGCCTTGGTAAGCGATGGTGAGATCGCCAGTGTCTCCTGCGCCTCCGGCCCTGCTTTCGAGGGGGCACATATCAAGGATGGCATGAGAGCGGCACCTGGGGCTATAGAGCGGCTGCGGCTGGTAGATGACGCGATCGAATACCAGACTATCGGTGGCGCGCCGCCGGTTGGCCTCTGTGGCTCCGGTATCCTCGATGCTATCTCCCAGCTCCACCTGGCTGGTGTGCTGGATGCCAGTGGGAGGATGGGCGATCACCCGCGAGTGCGCACTGTGGGGGAGCAACGCGAGTTCGTGCTGGTTAGCGAGGAGGAGCGGGAAGGATGGGGGGAGCAAGAAAAGCGGCCGGCGATCACCATCACACAGAATGACGTGCGCGAGCTGCAATTAGCCAAGGGAGCCATACGCAGCGGCATTCAAGTGCTGCTGGATGCAGCGGGCCACGCCGTGCCCGAGATTGAACAGGTCATCATTGCCGGTGCTTTCGGCAGCTATATCGATGTGGACAGCGCTATAACGATTGGGATGTTACCACGGTTACCTCTGTGCCGCTTTCGGCAGGTCGGAAACGCTGCTGGCATGGGAGCCAAGCTGGCCCTGATCTCCCAGCGTCAGCGGGTCGAGGCCCAGAGGATAGCCAATCGAGTCCGGTATATCGAATTGACAACTGCCCCTAATTTTACACAGACTTTCATCAACGCGACATACATCGGATACCATGAAAGTGGTTGATTTCTAGCACTTGAAGTCGAACAAGTGCGAGATGGCACAGTGAGATGAGATGTTCAGTATCACCTGGTGGTTAGCTAACTTGACTCCCAGATACGACGGGGATATTATCGGTTTGACCAGTGATTAGGAGAGATGTAACACCTATGCTGAGATGATGAGGTGGTTTGGCAACGCCAGAGCCCCTGATAGGGCGGAATAGACATAACACTGCACCCAATGGAACCGTCCCATCCTACTCTTCACTTGGTTTTACCTTGAAGGCGATAAGGATTCTTTTTCCTAGATGTAGCTGCAATGAATCCGGCATCCAATAGCGTAGCCACAGTCGCCTCATAACCCCTGTCAACCATTCCGCTCCAAGTTTTAACATCTTTGTTCACACTGAAATCAAGCCCGTGATAGCCCTTAAGTGGGATATGAACCTCGTAGTAGGGATAGGTTGCCTTAACACTCAATCGCCATGTGGTTGTCAACGTCAACTCAGAGGCCAGCCATACCTCGACAACCCTCAGCACACGTTCTATGGCGATGAACTCGCCGAATGGCCCCCCCAATGAGAGGAAGGTAAACTCTGGGTTTTCAGCAAGTGCTTCACTGCTGGCCACAGCAGGCGGTTGGTTAAAAAGAAGGGGCGGACGTTTGTGTCCACCCCACGTAATGCTTGACGTTGATTCATTTATTCTTGGTGTCGAAGCCTCCTGCGTAGCCAGTACGCTAGAACGCCCGCCGTGAGAGCCGTAGCGATGCCAACGTACAGGCTGGGGAAGGCTGGTGCCCTAATCTCGCCAGAGAGTCCCCGTGGCTTCGACTAACCAAGCAACGGGGTC
>SOIC01000119.1 GCA_004377275.1 Dehalococcoidia bacterium | reverse complement strand
GGTGATAGACGGCGTGCACGTTGGAGTAATAGCAGGGGAAGAGGATCTCCTCCGTCGAAAGCCCACCCCCCACCTCGAAGCGACGCTCCACCAAAACTACCTTCACCCCGGCACGGGCAAGGTATGCCCCGGTAATCAGCCCGTTGGGACCACCGCCGATGATGATAACGTCCCAATCGGTTACCTCGGGGAACTCATCAAAGGGCTTCTCTAAAATTTCTTGTGCTGCCATAGTTTCCTCCTTATTTTATACCTGTACTCTATTACGGGGCACCGCTGATATTTTGCCCTGTTCCGGTATATAGTATGGCGAGGGGTACCACCAGTCGCCGGGCTCGGCGATACCGTCCTCGATGAGAATATGCATCAGGTTATAGGGGATAGCCATCAGGCAGAGCGCTCCGGGGTGCCCCATTGTCTGGTTGCAGTGGTAGAGCCCATCGATTGGAGTCCGGTAGCGGGCCATCTCGGGTATGGGGCGCTGGGTCCACAGCTGGTCGTCGCAGTGGCGGGTGCCACACCAGGTGCCGCCGATAAGGCCGGTGTTGCGGAACTCGGCCTCGAGAGGGGTTGACGACCAGTGGTGGATGACGTTGTCATCCTCAAGGCCTTCAAATGCGTGACCGATGGCCTGGCGGATGTAAGCGTTCCACTTATCCTTTTCCTTGTTAATAGCCTCAGGACCGTCTACATGATACTCCGGCGGTGTGAAATTGACCTCAAAGGCAGCTGATATGTGTCCCTTGGGGTGGTGGTGCTGGCAATCGGTGGGGTCAAACGCCTGGGATGGAGTGAGAAACCATATCAATCTCTCCGGCGGCACAGTTGGGTTGCCTTTATAGCTATCCACATCTGCAACGTTCTCAAAGTATATCTCCCGAGAGTCCGCCGGGAAGACACAACCAGCGGGAATCTTGTTAGGACCCATCGCGATCTCTTCCATCGCCTTGAATTTGGGCCGCCACTGGATAGGCTTGCGTGTGTGAAAGGTGGAAACAAGGAGGCTTCCCCCCTTTAGGCTTATGTCATTTACCCTCTGCAGGAAGCTGCGGTCGAGGTGCTGCGGTCCGATGAGCTTGTTGAAGGTTTGCTTGACGTCCACCCCAGAGATAACCGCCTTATCCGCCCAGATCGTCTTCTCGCCAATAGCAGCGTTATCTCGCAGGCGTACCCCTACTGCCCGGCCATTGCGGACGATTATCTCATCCACGGGACAGCAGGTACGGATCACAGCGCCGTGGTCGATGGCGCAGCGCAGGATGGCGTGGAAATAGCCATGCAGGCCACCGCGGGGAGCGCTGAGCCTGCCGGGTAAGAGGAGGAGGATAACACTGAGGAAGGCGGGGACGGCTACGCCCTCCCAGTGGCCGGCTGCACCTGATGCCCACGCTGAGAAAGCAAGCGTAGTCTTAAATGGATCGCTCTCCAAGTGCTCATCCATGAGGTCGAACATGGTCATATCGAGCACTTCCTCGCTCCACACGTCTGGCTGGTGTTTCTTGTATTCCTGCATGTAGGGAATGGTATCCGCATTCACCTCCACTTCAGGGGGGTGTGGAGGGCACCAGAAGGTGGCACGGAGCAAATCGGTGATAAATGGAGGCTGACCGAGCATGCCGCTCAACTTGGCAAAGCCAAGCATGTCCTTTTCAGCATATGGCACAAGCCCTTCGCTGGTAGCCATTCCAATGCTATTGGCCTTTATAAGATCAAAAGGGCTCCACGACATGCGGAAACCGTACTTCCACAGCTCCAGCTGCTCGAATCCCGGGGCTGGCGATGAGTACATGAGCATGGCGTGGGGGTAGATGCGCGCCCCGGCAATGGGCTCTATTGTCTCACATGATCCGCCTGCCTCGTATCGCTCTTCCAGCACGCAGACGCTCAGCCCGCACTTGGCCAGGTATGCTGCCGCAGTGGTGCCATTAGGCCCACCACCTACAATAACAATATCATACCTTTCTTCGGCGCTCATTTTTGTACCTCCGTTCCTTAAATAAGGTAGTATATCCCTGGAGGTAAAATTGCTAAACCAAAACTTTGGCCCAGGCATTCCACCACCTTGGATGGAGAATTTAATCGCTGGGCAGTTCGATTTTCCTTGAATCTGCTCCATGCTATAACACAAAATAAAAAAAATCAAGCCCCTGGCACCAGGGTGTTTTTAATTACGTACTCCAAATATTTCGCATCGGCATTAGTGTCATTCGGCAATCTCCCGACCTCCATTATTGCCCCTTGACAGCATCTCTGGGGAGATGATATATTCTCGCTGCATCTAGCCCGGCCATCACGTAAGGGCTAGTCTTGCTGCTTGTCACCTTGTCAGGCATTCTTCAGCGAAAGGAGATAGAAATGGGAACCAACAGAGGAAAGATACTGGATATAAATCTAAGCACCGGAGCCGTCAAGACCACGAAGATTGAAGAGGATGTGTTGCGGAAATTTATCGGGGGAAGTGGGTTGGCGGCCAAACTGTTTCTCGACCGCGTTCCCCCCGATAGTGATCCATTGTCTGATAAGAACACCCTTTTCTTCATGGCCGGTCCGTTATCAGGGACCAACTTTCCCACCTCATCACGCGTTGTGGCAGTATTCAAGTCACCACAAACCGGTATCTGGGGGCAGGCCTCGGCTGGAGGCAATTTTGCTGCAGAGGTGAAGAAAGCTGGCTACGACGGAATCGCCATATCTGGCATGTCAAGCAAGCCGGTCTACCTGGTGATTGAGGATGACAAGGTGGAGATCAAAGACGCCACCGACCTTTGGGGCAAGGATTGTTACCAAACTACCGACATCCTTAAAGAACGACATGGGGCGAAGGCGGACGTGCTGGAGATTGGTCCGGCGGGCGAGAACCTGGTGAAGTTTGCCAGCATATTGAACGGCAAGTGGGGCTTTATCAGCCGATGCGGTGGTGGGGCGGTTATGGGCTCCAAGAAGCTGAAGGCCGTCGTCGTCCGTGGCACCGGTAAAGTTGAAGCAGCTTCCCCCGAGGAGTTTGCTAAAATACGTAAGACCCTTGTGAACACGGTCAAGGAGAACATAATCTCACAGAGCCTCAAGGCTGCCGGCACAGCCCTGGGTGCAGAGGTTAACGCTATTACCGGTGTACTGCCGGTGAAGAACTTTACAGTGGGGGATGGTAGTGCATTTGGTCCCAAGATTGGTGGCAGCGCTCTTACTGCACAGTATCTAACCAAACCACATGCCTGCTTAACCTGTCCTATTGCGTGCAAGAGAACTGTCAGGGTGGCAGAGGGACCCTATAAAATGGAGGAAGGGCCCGGACCACAGTATGAGACAATCTGCGCACTTGGAACCCTCCTCATGATTGACGATCTGGCTGCGATAATCAAGATGGGTGAGACGGCCAACCGATACGGCGTGGACACCATTAGCTGCGGCGGTACCATTGCCTTTGCGATGGAGTGCTTTGAGAAAGGCCTTATTACATCTAAGGATCTCGATGGTGGCCAGTTGAGATGGGGAAATCCGGATGACGTTCTGGCAATAATGGAAAAGATCACCAAACGACAGGGCTTCGGCGATGTGCTGGCGGAGGGCAGCCGAAGCGCCGCCAAGAAGATCGGCAAGAATGCCGAGGACTGCACAGTTGAGATCAAGGGTCTTGAGATGCCTCAGTACGACGCTCGGGGGACCCATGGGCATGGCCTCAGTTTCATGACTTCCAACCGTGGTGCTTGTCACGTTGCATCTTCGATAGGCCCGATCGAGTCTGGCTGGACCACCTGGCCAGATGTTGGTATAACCGGCGGCTACGATGCCAAGGCGGACGAGGGCAAAGGTGAGTTAAACGTTACTTGTGAAAATGTAGCCATGTTGTCGAATTCAGCAACGATGTGCTATTTCGCCCTCATGTCTATGAGCATTACTGAGCTGGCCGAGGCGCTGAAAGCTGCCACCGGCTTTGACTACGACCTCGACGAGATCATGGAATGTGGCGAGCGTATCTGGATGCTCCAGAGGGGTCTGAACAACCTCATGGGCGTCACGGCTGCGGATGACCGAATGCCCAAGCGAATACTGACTCCACACCCTGATGGCGGGGCTGCGGGCTCCGTGCCCAACGTAGAACTCATGTTGAAGGATTACTACAAGACAAGGGGCCTAGATGCCAACGGGCGACCATTGAAGGAAAAGCTGAATAAATTGGGGCTGTCCGAACTAGCTGCCAAGCTGTAGTGCGAACCTTGGAGAAACTTTGCTGTTTAATGCTAGAAACCTCTCCCCCACAGGGGAGAGGTTTCTTTATCTAAGATCGGAGGGTGAATCACTTATTAGTCGGACTGTCACCACTAATTTATGAAAACGGGCGGTTCCCTATTTTGACTACCGCGCTTCCCTGTCATTGCGAGGAACAAAGCGACGAAGCAATCTAAGAAAGGGACCGGGCAAGAAGTGGTTCAAGGCAGAAGGAAATAAAGTTGATCAATAGCATGGATAGGGATAAGGATAGAGCTGCCACTCTAATTCCAGGCGAGGCGCTGTGCCTGAGGTGCTTGTATCAAGGGACTTTGCCAAGAAAGACTCCTGTGGTCGGAACCACCCCGGCGGTTATCGGCTGCGTCGGGGCTATAGAAGTGATAAAATATAATATAGTAGGCATTAGAGACTTGCTCACCAGCAGGCTTTTGATATATGATGGATTCAGCCCCAAATTTAGAAAGATCTGCTAAAGAAAGACCCAGGTTGTGAGGAGTGTAGATCCAGTTGTTCGCTCGCTTCTGGAGATTGACAATTGAGCGTCAAGGTAAGAATTCCGTTGCTGTTGAGTAAATATGCCAATGGGCAAGAGCTATTGGGGGTGGCGGGATACAGCCCTATAGGGTGTGCTCATAACCTGGTGGTTCAGTTCCCCAATATCAGGCGATGGCTATATGACAAGCAGGGCGAGCTACGGCCTCAGGTTTGGTTCTTTGCAAATAGGGAAAGAATCCCTGCCGATGAGTTAACTAACCTGCTGAGAGATGGTGATGAGCTCTTCATATTCCTTGCCCTTGGCGGGGGATGAAATCTCACTCACAAAAAGGAAGTAAAACAGGGGAAATTACATGGAGGTTGTTGGCGCATACAGATATGATCGCGGTTCAATAGGGAGAGCATGATGAAGACGCTGGTTACTGGTGCCACGGGATTCTTAGGGAGCCACATTGTAGAACGACTGCTGGAGCAGGGCCATGAGGTGCGTGCCCTGGCCCGCAAGACCTCCGATATCACCCATCTTAAGACCACCGGGGCTGAGATCGTCATCGGCGACGTTGAGGATTATGATAGCATATGCCATGCAGTCGGGGGGATGGAAGTGGTATTTCATGCCGCGGCACGTGTGATGCCGGGGTGGGGTAAATGGGAGGACTTCGAGCGCGAAACCGTTAGGGGCACTGAGAATATGCTCAGGGCCAGTGCTGAGGCTGGGGTCTCCCGCTTTGTCTATGTCAGCTCCGGCACAGTTATGGGTGAAGCATCTTATGGGGAAACACCTGCCGATGAGTCTGCACCAACCGGGATCGCTACTTTCAGATATGATACCTTCTATGATCATGCCAAGCTGCAGGCGGAGCAGTTATCTATCGACTACCACAAACAGGGCAAGCTACCGGTCACCGTGGTCAGGCCATGTATGGTATACGGACCCAGGGATAGACTTCTCAGCGACAAGTCTTACCGTCAATTCAGTGTGCCCATTGTAGTATGGCCAGGAAAGTCAAATCCCCGAACGGCCATAGTCTATGTTACCGACGTAGCTGACTGCATCATTCTTGCCGCCACCAGCGATAAGGCGGTGGGGGAGATATATAACATCGCTCCGCCGGAGGTGGTCTGGTTTCGGGATTTCGCCGATGCCATGCTCCAGGCTATAGGCGGGCGGAAGCTTCGGGTATCTATACCATACAGCGTTGGCTACTTATGGTGTGCGTCAATGGAGGGGTGGGCGCGGCTGAAGCGTCAGAAGGAACTACCATATCTAACCCGTTCTGGCGTACGGTTTCTCAACCAGGGAATGCACATCGATGGCTCCAAAGCCAGGAAGGAGCTGGGGTGGGAGCCCAAGGTCTCGATAGAGGAGGGCACCAGGCACTACGTCCAGTGGCGGCGATCGCAGGAGAAGAAATAGTCGGGCGGTCACCCTCAGTCCCAAGATCGGGAGTGGGGTAAATCTGGAATGGAGTAGATAATGGATGATTCGACTAAAGCACTATACGATCTCTACCCTGAAGAGGACAAGAGTGACTTCTTCCCCGCCTATATTTACCTGAAGTATCTGGACCACTTTATGTACCATGCGATTCAGGCATGCGGTCTGCCCAACAAGGAGCGTGAGGAGCTGCCGGAAGCAGATATAGATGAGATGCTTGAGGCCTCCATCCAGCGTGTCGCGGACACGGCGCCGAATCTCGCCACTAGTATCTATCATGGGAAAGTGGTGAAGTTGAAGGACGCGATACAGCTGGTTACCCAGAAAATGGACCTGTCTTTGATTACACCAGAGCAGGTGATCCCGTTTAAAGTTGCCAAAGACATAATCCTCAAGAACCCGCAAGCGATTGCGGTAGGGACCTGTGCCTGTCGCAAAGCTTCGGAAAATCCCTGTCTTCCTCCTCCTATGGAGGTTTGCCTCATTGTCGGGGAACCATTTGCCTCCTTCATCGCCGAACATAACCCTTTGTTCCGCAAGGGTTCTCAAGAGGAGGCGGTGAATATCCTGGAGGCAGCACATGAGAGAGGCGACGTTCACTGTGCCTATTTTAAAAAGGATATGGGTGAGAGGTTCTACTTCCTTTGCAATTGCTGCAGCTGTTGCTGCCTCGGAGTAAAGATGTGGAACCAGTTGGAGGGGTCAATCCCTATCCTGGCTCCTTCGGGTTATC
>SOIC01000037.1 GCA_004377275.1 Dehalococcoidia bacterium | reverse complement strand
GATATCGCCCAGGATCATCGCCAAGCTGCGCGCAATGTCCCCAATGTTACAGAGCAGCATATAGGAGAGTGATGTATAGCGAACAGGTAATGGAGCACTTCCGGAATCCCAGGAACGTAGGGGAGATAGAGAACCCTGATGGCATCGGCCATGTGGGGAACCCGGTTTGTGGCGATATCATGGAGCTATACATTAAGGTAGAGGATGGCACCATCGTTGATGCTAAATTCAAGACCTTTGGCTGTGGTGCGGCCATTGCCACCAGCAGCATGGTCACTGAGCTGGTGAAAGGGAAGCGCGTGGCGGAGGCACTTAAGATCTCAAATCGAGCAGTGGCCGAGGCTCTGGGTGGGCTTCCTCCCATTAAGATGCACTGCTCTGTCCTGGCCGAGGAGGCGCTCAAATCCGCCATCGATGATTATCTAAATAACTCCAAGAGAAGTGAAAATGAGCGAACTCCCTGAGATCGGCAAGATCTCCCCTGAAATCTTCAGTGAGTTGATATTCCCTCGCTTGGGTGCCAGGAGCCAAAGTATTCTCGTGGGACCCCAGCATGGCGTAGACGTGGGCATCGTGGAGATTGGAGACAAGGCGGTGGCGCTGACCACAGACCCAGTGTTTATCGTCCCCGAATATGGATGGGAGCGGGCTGCCTGGTTTGCCATTCACATCCTGGCCTCAGATGCGGTGACCAGCGGCTTGAAACCATGCTTCATGACCATAGACCTAAACCTCCCTATGGAGATAACAAAAGGACAGCTGGAGGTAGTCTGGGATACGATGCATCGAGAGTGCGAGAAGCTGGGCATCTCCATCGTTTGCGGTCATACCGCCAGATATGAAAATTGCCATTACCCCATGGTTGGTGGGGCCACGGTGCTAAGTGTAGGTGAAAAGCATGAATACGTTACCCCCCAGATGGCAAAGGCCGGGGACAAGATAATAATCACCAAGGGGCCAGCTATCGAGGCAACGGGTATCTTCGCTACCATGTTTCCTAAGCTTATAGAGAAGGAATTTGGGGCTGGCTTCAGCCAACGAGCACAGGAGATATTTTACAAGATGTCAGTGGTGGAAGACGCCATGACCGCAGTGAGCGTGGGGGTGAGAGATGAAGGGGTCACCGCGATGCACGATGCCACCGAGTGCGGCGTATGGGGCGCTCTATACGAGATCGCTCAGGCTGCGGATTTAGGGGCTAGAGTGGAGAAGGAACAGATCGTGGTTGAGGACTGCGTAAGGGAGATATGCCAGTATTTTGGCATTGACCCCTATGCTGCCATCAGCGAGGGAACATTGATTATCGCCTGTTGTGAGCATAAGGCTGGGGAGGTGATCGAGGCGCTATCCCGAAAAGGGATCGCCTCATCGGTTGTCGGGGAGTTGATAGATCCAGGGCATGGCATGATCCTGGTGGAAGGGGGGAAGGAGGGGGAACTGGAACACCCCAGGGTCGATCCCTTCTGGAACGCCTTTTATGGCGCCCTTGACAAACATGCTAATACGGAGAGGTGAGTGGAGGAGGTGGGTTATGAGTACAGAAGAGGAAATCCTGAAGTCCAGCCGAGTCATTGCTGTGGTCGGGCTTTCCCCAAAGCCTGATCGCCCTAGCCATGGGGTAGCGAGCTACTTAAAAGAGCACGGGTATAGGATAATCCCGGTGAACCCTCAGCAAAGGGAGATACTGGGGGAGCCTAGTTACCCTGACCTCGGTTCCATTCCCCAACCAGTGGACGTGATAGACGTCTTCCGCCGCTCTGAAGAGGTGCCAGCCATTGTGGAGGAGGCGATTAAAATAGGGGCCAAGGCAGTGTGGTTGCAGGAGGGGGTGATAAATGAGAGGGCCGCGACCCGAGCTAAAGAGGCCGGGCTCTTGGTAGTTATGGATAAATGTATGTTTAAGGAGCACCAAAAATGGGGGGGGCAAAATGAAAGTATTAGCGATTAATTCCAGCCTACGTAAAGGGGGCCAGAGCAGAACCGAAATAATGATGAACCATTTGGTCGAAGGAATGCGTGAGGCTGGCGCTGAGGTGGAGGTGGTGCACCTTCGCCAAAAGAAGATCAAGTACTGCATCGGCTGCTTCACCTGCATGACCAAGACCCCTGGCAAGTGCGTTCACCA
>SOIC01000049.1 GCA_004377275.1 Dehalococcoidia bacterium | reverse complement strand
TGCTTGGTTAGTCGAAGCCACGGGGACTCTCTGGCGAAATTAAAGCACCAGCCTTTCCCAGCCTGTACATCGGCATCTTGGCAGCCCTCGGAGCGGGCATTCTTGCTTACCTCTTACGCAGGAGACTTGTGGCGAGTTGGTCTTTCACCCCAATGGCGGCTTATAAAACTTCAGGCTAGCACTAAAGCTGATAGAGCGAGTATAGCGCTGCCCCATTTCCAGGCTTTTCCACCTGCCTATGACTACATCCAAAATTGCAAACATACTAATTGGCACGGGGCAGCACAGCACGACACCAAAAGGAACGAGGATGACCCAGTCAATCAGACAGGGTGACTCTCAATGCTACCTGTGGGCACTGGGCGGGACAACTGACCTGTATCTTTTAATCAGGGTGTTCTTGCAAACCGTGAATCAATTCACTAAGTTTCGATTAGTTTGAACCAAGCGATCTTGCTCCACTAACTTTTTCATTGACAGCTTCATAAGCCCGTGGTATAAGTTAGTCCTGCATGGAATTCCCATACAGGTCTATGATGGATTCATGAAATTTCGCTCTCAAGTGTATTTGCCCAGAGCTAGAAAGGAGGGTATTTATATGGCTTCTATTACGCCTATAAAACGACATTCCCGCCGAGATGCTCAAGCAATCATCGCTAAATATAAAAAATATTCCTTTGACGAACTCCATCGGTTGTTCGAGCAAGGTAAAGCGCCCATTTTCGAGGAGATTGAAGACAACACCACAGGAAGCTTTCTGGCATTGAATCCGAAAACAGGCTGGTGGAGAAAATTGGGGCTTAAAATATTCTTCGATAATCCTTTGGCCCGCTGGACAGGGAAGAGGTTCATCACTCCTTTTTATGAGGAGAAAATGGGGAAAGGAATCAATCTATTCCAGAATCGAATTCTTCCTCAACGATTTCCAATTGATACTTATGTCAAAAAGTCGCTGTCTGACCAGAACCTCTGTCTCACCGTAGCCTATCCCCACTTTCCTTCGCGCATGTTTGGCCTGCTTGATGAACTCAGAAGGATCGATGATGGTGTTTTCCTCGGTCAAGGGTATCATAAACTCCTCTGGGGGAAAGAACACTCTCTTCAGGGGTACTTTGTCCTCTGCACCTCGACCCAACTAGACTAAGTATGATCGTTTGCCACAACCGATAAATATCGTATAATATCGCAAAGAACCCAGCCAGCAGACTTGGCAATAAATATCATTAACTAATTTAAACCGGAGAACCCGTGAAAGGCTATCACACCCCATCTTGGTTTCGCATGAAAGGATTTCTTCAGAAGGGGAAAGCAAAGGCTCAGCAGAGCGATCAACGGACACACAAACCCAAGAAAGCTGAAAGGAGGTGACGTAAAAAAAGACCGACTGCTTCGTCATTTTTTGCCCAGGGCTTTGGGCGTAGTTAGCTATGAAATTGTCCCTGTGATTCACTAAATACACCAACTACCTTCTAAGCAGTGGGCCGTTGGTTCGAATCCCACTAGGGACGCCACTCCCTAGCTTAACACTTTGCTTAACTCTTGGCACTAAAATATCCTTTCATCGCTTTTAGGCTTTACGTAGCTGAGGCTTCATAGCTGGATTTTCGCATTCCTTCGCCAATCCCCGGCACTACATGGCATAATAGCCCAAAGTCTGCGGTCCCAAGCCCCATCCAGGCAGATTTGGAGGGTGAGCGTTTATGGATATTCTTGAATTAATTAAGACTAGACGGAGTATCAGAAAATACAAGCAAGACCCTATCCCCGAAGAGGAAATAAACAAGATTCTGGAAGCAGGCAGGTGGGCACCGTCTGCGAGCAACAGGCAGCCTTGGAGTTTCATAGTCTTACGGAGTGAGGAGACGAAGAGAAAGCTAGCGGAAACACTCACTTGGGGCGGATTTCTATCACAGGCTCCTTTGGGAATTGCGGTAGTCATAAATCCAAGGGCGTCAAACCACCCTGTAGAGGATGGGGCTGCAGCAACGCAGAATATGCTTCTTGAGGCTCATTCGCTGGGTCTGGGAGCGTGCTGGATTGGAGCTTACGGCAGCGTAAATGAAGAGAGCGCAAAGGACATCCTCAATGTTCCCGATGACGAGAGGCTCCTTTCTGTTATTGTCATAGGTCGCCCGGCGGAATCTCCCCAGAGTACGAGAAGAAAGCTGGACGAGATAACTTTCTCCGACAGGTATGGCAGGCGATAATGGAAATTTCCATTGAGTCCCAGATTGCCTGGGCGACATTATGTTTAAGCCCAGCCAGGCGGATTTGGAGGGTATATCCACACTATCGAAAATAGTCGGCGCCCGATGTTGCCGAGTACAGTAGGCTCATGCTGGGGATGGTGTATCAGGATGCCAGCAACCGCTGTAGCGCGGGCACAAGTTGCTTCTTCTCGAAGCAGGGTTGGCAATCTGTCCCCACTGGCTCAGCACATACTAATTATAAGGGGGTCTCAATGCAAGGATTCTCAGCATTATTCCAGCCGGGTAATATAGGCAAACTTCGCCTGGAAAACAGGCTTATTATGAACGCCATGGGCACTGTCCTGGTTGATGGTGAGGGGAATGTCACCGAGAGGATGTTTGACTACTATCGGGCGAGGGCGCGGGGTGGTGTCGGGCTTATAGTTACACAATGCGCCTTGGTGAGCGCTGACGCGACACCCCCTTTCACCTGGGCGATGTATGATGATAAATTCACTCCAGGCCTGAGTCGGCTTGTCGAGGTCATCCATGAGCAGGGGGCGAAGGTTTCCGTCCAGTTAATGCATTATGGCTTGCTTCTCATATTCGGAGGCTTCATTCCTGAAGGTATGTCTATAAAAGTGCCGTCAATAACATCCTGGCTGGTGGGCGATAAGCCTTATGAGGAGATGGGGGAAGCGGATATTGAGCGGTATTTGGAGGACTTTGCCCAGGCGGCACGCCGGGCTAAAGAAGCAGGTGCCGATGCCGTAGAGCTGCATGCCTGCCATGGTTGTCTGGTAAGCACCTTCCTGTCCCCGGTTACCAATCACCGCACAGACCAGTACGGGGGCAGTGTGGAGAACCGGACCCGTTTTGCCCGCAGGATTTTGGAGCGAATTAAGCAGAAGGCGGGCAAAGATTTTCCGGTAGTGGTAAAACTCAATGGTAGCGACGACATTGAAGGTGGAATAACCATTGATGAAGTAGTGCGCCAGGCGGCTATCCTGGAGGAGGCAGGTGCCGATGCGATCAGCATCTCCTCAGGGCTGGAGTTTTGGACATCATTGAGCATACCATGCTATGCCTACCCTGAAGGTCCGATGGTGCCCCTGGCGGAAAAGGTGAAGCAGGCAGTCAGGGTGCCGGTGATCGCCGCGGGTAAGATAGGTCCGGAACTGGCAGAGCAGATAATCAGGAATGGCAAGATAGACTTTATCGGCATGGGTCGCCCCCTTCTCGCCGACCCCGAGCTACCCAACAAGCTCCGGGAGGGTCGCCGGGAAGATGTCTGCTGGTGCGTATATTGCAATAACTGTATTAGAGTCGAGCCGGGACAGGGCTCCTGTTCGGTAAACCCCTCCCTGTACCGGGAAGGTAAGTATCCTTTCCCACCAGCGGAGCCGCCGAAGAGGGTGATGGTGGTTGGTGGCGGGATCGCGGGCATGCAGGCGGCAGTGCTCATGGCGCAGCGGGGACACCAGGTTTCCCTCTATGAGAAGAGCGCGGAGCTTGGGGGGCAGTGGAATATCGCCGCCGCCCAGCCGGGGAAGGAAGGCTACGCCGCTTTCACCGACTACTTAAGGCGTTCCCTGGATAGGTGCGGGGTCCCGGTTACATTGGGCATCGAGGTTACCAAAGAGCGGGTGCTGGAGATGAAGCCCGATGCGGTGGTGGTGGCTACCGGCGCAGTGCCTCGGGGATTGAATATACCAGGTGCTAGTAGCAACCACGTGGTTCAGGCAAATGACGTGATAATGGGTAAGGCGGAGACGAAGGGTAGTGTGGTAGTGATCGGGGGACGCTTCATCGGAATGGAAGTTGCTCTATGGCTGGCGGAGCAAGGAAAGGAGGTGAGCCTGGTCACTCTGGCTGGGCTCGGAGAGAATGGCAGCAAGCTTGAGGGGATGACCTACCGCACCCTGGCCAGGCGGCTCATCGAGCTACGCGTCCCGCTATACGTACATACCGCAGCGCTGGAGATTACCCAGAGCAGCGTGGTTATTGGTTGGGGAGCGGAAGTCTTTTCCCTGCCGGCGGCCACGGTGGTCCTGGCAGTGGGCGCGCAGTCGGATAATAAGCTGGCTCAGGAGCTGGATGGAGTGATCCCTGAGATTTATACAATTGGTGACTGCGTGTCGCCCGGTGACGCCGCTGCCGCAATCTATCAGGCAGCAAGGATGGCGGCAAAGATATAAGTACCGCCTCTGCAGCGCCTGCCTGACGAGATATTAGCTATATGGCTAAGGCGATACTGGCAATCTGGGCAATGGCCCATTTTATAGGGTCACTCTGATACCACAAATCCATCCTCGAGAAACCCCCGTTTATCTCATTTATAATACAACCTCCCTTTCCAATCTTCTAACTACTTTATGAACGCATATGCATCCAGCTATGCCACCGACACGCTGCCCTACTAATGCTCCACACGTTCTGACGGTTTGTTTACAACTCGTTCATATTATTGATAACTGTTGGAACCACTTTACAAATAGCTTGAGTGAGTGTATGATTTACATACACGCCGTTCCTAATACGCAATACATATACATCACTTGACCAGTCCTCTCCAAATCTGCACAGGTTGACATACAGAGAAACATGAAGTATTCTCTCGCATACGAGACTTGATTTCGAGTGTTTATTGTATACACCTATTCTTCTAAATTTTTCCCGCAATAGAGGGACCCTCCTAGCAGGTCTTTGCCAGCTCTCCAATGCTATGTAGCCTTTTTAACTTAGCTGGCGTTAGCCTGAGGATGTGAGCAGACAGCGATAGGGTCTATCCTTAGAGATAGCAATTAGTCGGAAAAAGAAAGGGGCTGAGAATTCAAGGATGACTATCTCCTGACCAACCCCGTGGGCAAGAAGTTAGTATCGTTGTACTATCAGTACAGCCCGCCAGTAGCTAACTTCATTGAGGAGTATCCAGCTTAGAAACCTGTAGCGAGGGTTGGGCTATTGCCTGCTGTGGCCATGAGCACCATGGCGGTGAATACTACTTCTGCCGAGAAGATGGCCATCCTGGGCTCGCTGGTGGTTATTTCCATCACGCTTGCTGTGTGGCTGAGGCGGAGGTCCCACAGAGTGGGGGCATGGCGATAAGGGTCTTTGAGCACAGAGCTGGCTATGCCGCAGAGAAATGAGAATAGTCAATGATAAAGTATCTGCAACTGGCAAGAATCACTGCTTGGCCCGCGTACTCACTCACCTTTGTAATCTCCTTCGCTGTGGGGTCATATGTCGGAACAAGCTGGACCAGCGCGTGGATCGGGTTTTTGGCCCTGTTTTCATTCGCTAGCTTTGCCTTCGCCCTGAACTTCTACTCCGACAGAGACACAGACAGGTATCACGATGGTATACAAAAAGATTTCAATCTTCGCCGACAACCAATGGTCACCGGCAAAGTTACCGAACGAGAATGCAAGGCGTTCTGCTGGGCAGCACTCCTTATAGCAATCGTACTCGGTTTTTTAGTAAGTAGCATATTTGGACTGCTTGTAATCCTTGCTTGCTTTGCTGGTGGCATTCTGTATTCACATCCAAAGATCAGACTGAAAGCGAAACCTATAGGAGATATAATTTGCATTTCTCTATTGGGCGTATTGGTGCCTTCGGCAGGCTACGTACTGGGCACAGGTGAACTCCCTACCCCCTTAATGACGCTTCTCTGGTTTTTGGTTACTGCCACTGGCTATACTGCTTCAGTTGTGAGCGATTATGAATTCGACCTCAAAGCTGGGCTAAGAACCTCCGCTGTCTTTTTCGGCCCAGTTAAGGCACTGAAGCTCATGGTTGTTGGCTGTTTTCTTAGCGTAGTTGTCGCGTTCTTCATATTCGATGCTAGCGATCTGTACCCAATCGGCACCAGGTATTTTGTAGTCTTCCTCGTTGCAGGCTTGATATTCTTAACTGCAGTGCTCTGGAGATCGCTAAGATCGCCGAGGATGCACCTACCACTATTGTCCTCACGCGGGCGTTGGGTTTTAATGGCACCCGGTGTAGCTTCGCTAGCCTTTCTCTGCTACGCCTTCTTTAAAATATTCGGCCTTATCGACCTGCCCTCGGATCCATTTCATGTCCTCTGAAACAGTTCCCAGTATTTTGTGCAATGGAAGCTCTAAGTTATCGCAACTAAGCTTTAGGAAGTGATAGCACGGCCGTGAGGATCGAAGCAGGGCCTAGTCGGCCCCATTTTGGGGATTAAAGCCTCTCAAACTCTAAACGCAAAACCTGTTTTGTGCTATCGGTGACCCTCACTCGCTCCGCAATGCGCCAGCCCACCACCCAGATTATGCCCTCTGGAGAGCAGACCAGAGGCACACGTTCGCGCCACGAGCGGGGGATCTTGGCATCGACCATGAAGTCCTGGAGCTTCTTAGGCTCACCCATGCCCAATGGCTGAAAGCGATCGCCAGCTTTCCGCCCCCGCACCACCAGATCGCTCCCCGCCTCATCGAGGTCAAGACATGCCCCAAAGCCCTCAGCCTTACCCCCAGGGCGAATAATCCTGGCCTTCACCCTCCACCCGGGGTAATCAGTATCCCCAGGCACATTTAGCTTATACCCCCCTTCCAAGGGAGGAAAAGGGCATGTATCAATTGCACCTTTGGTCACCAGACACGTGTTATAGCCCACATGAAAAACCAGTCCCCGGGGCAGAGAAATCCTTTTACCCGCTGGCTTTGACAGGGCCTCCATCATCTTCTCGATGTG
>SOIC01000092.1 GCA_004377275.1 Dehalococcoidia bacterium | reverse complement strand
TTCGTGAGACATGTCTGATATTTCGCGGTGCGGCTGAGCATCACCTCAATTTGGGACTTGCCCGCTCCATCACTAAGGAGGAAGCCTTTGACATTTTAAAGAAAGCCGAAGAAGCGGGGTTAGTGCTGCAGCCGGAAAACTCACAGCGGCCGCATTATATTTGCTGCTGCTGCGGAGATTGCTGTGCAATTCTGACAACATTAAAAAAATTCCCCTGCCCGGCAGAATTATATGCAACCAATTACTATGCGAAAGTGGACCCCGAACTGTGTACTGGTTGTGAGGACTGTGTCGACCAATGCCAGTTAGAGGCCCTAGCGATGGTGAATGACGTAGCTACAGTTAACCGTGACCGCTGCATCGGCTGCGGGAATTGTGTTGTAAATTGCACAGCGGATGCCATCCATTTACAGAAGAAAGAGGAGGAGTTATTGCCCCCGCCAAACACCATAGCCCTGTATATGAACATCATGTCCCAAAAAGTTGGGTAATGGAATAAGCTCAAAATGGGAATGAAGATAGTCCCTCCTATAAATGACTGCCACAATTTGGGGGGCTGGTCACTCCCAACACCCTTTTTCACACAAAACAGTGTAGAGCCGCCCGATTCCACAGGTTGACAAACATAGAAATGAAGAGTATTTTCTCAGACGTGAGCTTTGATTGTGATTTCCCTGAAAGGAAGATTGGTGTTGTCGAGCTTGAATAAGGAGTGATAGGAGAGGTTTAATAAATGAGCACAGAGGAACGGTACGACATTGTTATTGTCGGTGCTGGCCACAACGGCACCACGACGGCGGCCTACCTGGCCAAGAGCGGGCTGAGCGTCTGCGTGCTGGAGGAGCGCCCGGAGTGTGGCGGAGCGCAGGAGAACGCCGACCCCATAGCCGGGGTGCATATCAGCCCCCATGCCGTGGCCCTCTACGGGGGAGCGGCCCCAGGCTGGGAGCAGCTGGAGCTATGGAGGCACGGCGCCCGCTTTGACTGGGCAGCCCAGAAGCGTGCCGGCGAGGCCCTATCAAAAGGGGGGAGGTTCGATCTACTGACCACCGATGGAGTCGTCCAGGCCACCCAGAAGGACCTAGAAGGCTGGCTGAAGCTTAGCGGCATGCTTGGACAGCCCCCGTTTATCCAGGAACTGCTTCGCGCCACCTTCTGGTGCCCGCCACACCCCCCTGACGTGGAGGTAAATGAGCACACCGTCCCCTTCATGCAGGTCTACAAGGAGCGGCTGCCGGAGGTATGGACCCCGGAGCTACTCGAATGGGACCAGTTTGACCTGATGGACGAGCACATGGAGACCGAGCCCTTTAAGGTTTTTCAGGCGTACATCGCCTGGATGTCAGGGGCCGCTGGCCACTTCGAGGGGCAGGCCATCCCCGCCTTCGAAAGCGTTATAGCATCCGTACTATACACCCTAGGAGCCGTTCCCATGGGCGCCATACATGGCTATTACCACGCCCTCTTCCGCTGCGCCGTAGCCCACGGAGCGGTGTTCCGCACCTGCTGTCCGGTGGATAAGATAATCATCCGCAACGGGCGGGCGGTGGGCGTGCAGCTACGGGACAACGCCGTCTGGGGCAACAAGGTAATCTGGGCGGACAAGGCGGTGATCAGCGGGACCGAGATCAAGCAGACCTTCAACAAGCTCATCGGGCCACAGTGTGTGGATCCTGCCTTAACGCAGCGCGTAAATGACCTCAGCCTGAAGGGAGGAACCCTGTACGCAAGCACCTACCTCACCCGTGAGCCTGTGCGCTACCGAGATAAGTTCAAGGAGGGTGAGGTTTCAGGCGTATGCTACCCGATGGACTCGCGAGAGATTTATTATGAACACGTGGCAGACTGCATGGGGATACAGGGTAACCCCACCATACCCCCGGAGAGGTATATGTGGCTCTGGGCTGGGAGCTCGAGAATATTCACCCCAGAATTCCATTCGCAATGCACCCGCCCCGGCATGTTTCTGGAGAGCTCTATCGTCGGCTATGTCCCGCCACCGGAGTACCATGTGGACGGGCCGGACGCTATAAACAAGGAGAAAGCCAAGATGGACACCTACATGCGCGAGGCTTTCGCAACGGTGGTCGAGGGCTTGGAGGAGCCCAACCTGGTTCACCAGTGGGGGCTTACCCCCTGGGAGCAGGAGTTTCGCAATACGGGGATGCTCGGTGGTACATGGTACGGTATTCGTCAATGTCGGGATCAGTGGTGGAATGAGCGTCCTCTTCCTGAGCTAGCGCGCTATAGGGTCCCGGGTATCGACGGACTCTACCTCTGCCACCAGTCAGCGGCGCACCCCGGAGGGCTGTGCCTGATGGCCGTCGGCTATAACCTGATGCACATCCTCATCGAGGACGGGATCGCCGAGCCCGGCGACTGGTGGTACCCATCGCCTTGGTACATCCCGGAGCGGGGCAAGATATCGGCGGTCCCCCATATGGGTAAGATAACGGCGTAGTGGATTGTGCAATCGTATTTCCACATCACAGATATTGCAGAAAATGCTATCAATGTTATAATGATTAAGGTCGAAAGCCTAAGTGATGAGTCCCTGACTAGTTGAAATCTGGGAGTGTAAGAGATAGAGAGTTAGGGTGTTAAAATCAGGTTTTTAGGCTCCTCCAGCTACGAAAAATCCCCTCAATAACTTTTAATCAGGGTGTCCGGGGTTCGAATCCACCACCACTCGCGACCACACAAAAGTCCATTTTGTGTGGAAGTGTGAACACTTAGCCAAAGTGTGTCCTGAGGGACGGAGAAAAGATTGACCTATTAAAGCGAAAGGGGCTTAACGCCATTGAGAAAAGAACTTCGAAGTGGTTTGTCGCCTTTGCTTGAATTAGGACCTTTCAGCTGCAGGTGGAGGAATCCCAACTTTTTCGCGTTGAGCTTCATCGGCTGGTTCGGTTGACCAAGTGTCAACGCGATAGTTTTTGAACATCTTCGCCACTGAGCAGCCTCATCACCCTTACCTCTTTGGGGCCAGCCTCATCGCTTACCAGTAAGCCTTCTGGCAAAAGGGGAGCGAACTGCTGGATCAAACCGAATTCCTGGCTCGCTTTAAGAAAGTCCCAACTATAACTCACGGGCACAGCTTTCACCGTTATTAGGTCACCCGAAGCTAAGGCCGGTGGAGGTGGGGCTCTGCATTCCCCCACGATTATCACCATGCCACCAGTCTCGTCCAATATTACAATAGCACCGCTTCTCTCCTCAGCATAAGGCTTTCCCATAGCCACGAGGCTAACCTGCCCTCTCACATTTGTATACTGCCCTCGGTAAGCCTCGAAATGGGAGACAAGCTCACCTAGAGGCACTGTCTCTTCTTCTATGATCTTGACCTCCTTCTCCCTAGAGAAGATCCCCATCTCATCCCTTGCCTCTATGATGATAGTATGGTAGCCCTGCTCCACCCGGGTTGTATCCCATAAAGCGGTGGCAGTATCCCATAGCTCTCCTTCTTCGATCGACATTGGCATGGGCTTGCTATCATCTACCCAATAAGATACCTCTTGGATGGTGCTGTGCTCAGTATAGATCTGAGCTGTCAATATCGCCTCTCCACTTACAACCACACCTGGAGAGGTGATATTTATCTGCCTTTCCTCGCCGACTCCTTTATAAAAGCTGGAGATACCTTCGGCATCGATAGAGATGAGGCGGTACCCACAAGGCTTGCCATCGGGGCATGGGCCAAACCACCATTCCCCGCATAGGGCGCCGGTGACCTGCTCCAGGATGCCCTGGCTATCCATCAATATATCGAAGTGCCAGTGCCCTGAGAACATGGTCACCCGATGTTGTTCAAGTAGATTTAAAACCTCCGTGCGGCTCTCCCAAGATGGAGTAGGCTCATGGAAGAAGACTAATAGCGGATTCCCCTGCCTGTGGGCTAGATCCTGTTGCAGCCATTCGAGCTGGTAGTCTGGCATCCTATAAACCTGGCGTCCGTCGACAAATTCATTTGGATCCAAGACGAGGCAATGATATGGCCCCCAATCGAAGGAATGGTAGGTGGGTCCGAAGTAATCATGATACATTTCTTTATTATACCCTGGCTCAGTCTCAGCAACCTCCTCACAATGTATGCCAACAACGTCATGATTTCCCACGGCATTGTAGACAGGCATGTCAAAATCGCTGACCAAGCTGGAATAAGCGTCAAACCATTCCCTCGCCTGTGAAATACTCACCCCATCAGCCTCATTTACTAGGTCGCCTGTGGCTACCACGAAGGCTGGCCCGATCTCGTTGATCTCCTCTACGGCCTGCTTAAAAAGTGCCATATGTTCCTCTGCAGTATCTAAGTGGATATCTGTTATCTGAACAAAGACAAACTCACTTGTAGCTTCCTCCGGCCTAAGCGTTAAACCGAAGTCGAGGTCATGCTCCAATGTGCGGCGGTACCATGGAGTGGTAGTTGTATACCCACTGGGGGTAGTTATGAAAACAAAATAGCCTTCCATTGGAAGATGGTAGTTTCCAGTCTCGTCAGTGACGGTGACCGCTATCCCATTAGAGACGAGTATATTGGGTATGCCACGCTCCTCTGTATCCCTAATGCCATCAGCGTCGCAATCTTCAAACACCATTCCCTCAAACTGGGCCGGCGTCTTACACCCGGCACCCAGGATAGCTGAAACAGTCAGCAGAGCAACAGCTAGCCAGCTAATGGACCCCCTCTTCATGCCCGTCTCCTCTGTGCCATAGTATATCAGCAGAGTCCAGCGTTAACAATTCATCGATATGTCTAGTTACTTTCTCTGGGAGAAAGGGGACATTGTTGACTAGGGCTATTGAACAAAACTGACAATTGTTTAGTTGCGCCCAATTGGTACTGCCTGCAAACCACGTGGTTTCTACACTGGCTTCTCACTCGACAACTCTAATAGTCACAAAGCTTCCAACCTGAGCTAGCGGATCCAATTCTCGCTCGAGTCGTGCTGAATCTCTTTGTCATGTGGCACACAAAGGATTCTGAGCCTTGGGCAACGCCTCGCTTCTTCCATTAAGTATCCTCTCAGGTTCTGATAGAAATCGCGCATTTGTTGGCGACTAAATTCCAATTGGACGAAGTTCAAGAAGTAAGCATGCCCCACTGCATTTTGCGGGTCTGTAAGCTTCTCAATGTCCCAGTCCACCTTTTGGGGGATGTCTTTCGTCCTGTCCACCCATGTTTTGACCTCTACAGCAAACCACCACACGCACATAGGGCAAGTACTCCTCCCAGGAAGCCCAGGGAGGCAGTTCGCTGATCGGGGGACCTGTGAAGGGAGTTGGATCCAATATCACCAAGTCATAGTGTCCTCTACTAGGCGCTTTTTGCTTTTCTTCTCTGTACACCGCCCGCGTTGGGAATTCTGCCCGAATGAGTTCGGTTCCATAGTCATGCACGAATAAGGGATCCTGTTTTAGGTAGTGGAAAAGGTACCAGTGCATATCCCTTTCATTCCAGAATCTACTGGTTTGACCCTGAAAGTCAGCAACAAGGTGGGCAATGGCTCTATCGATAGCTTCCAAAAACTCTTTCTCCATGTCTGGCCTCCTACATGCAGCAAAGCCTACCCAAAAGCTAACATAGATAGCGCTTGGTACAGCCATTATATCAAAATCAAACTTCACATTCCACTAAGTGGCTTCGACTGTGTGCAGCTGTTATCTCGACCAGCGGCCTATTTGAACGATTCTCGGTTTTGTTAAGCCTCGGCGCACTCTAGGCAGAGACAAGTAGCGCTAGTTGCACAGAATAGCGTTTTGTGCAGTTCGCGTGCCTGCCCCACTCTATACCTAGCTATATCACTTCCAGATCAACCTGACTCTTCACAACCGTTATCGCAAGTTGCTTAACTGGAAGGGACTGCGATATAAGAACGCGATATATACACTGGTTATACTAGTAGGCTCCTCGTTACCTAGATTCTAGTGTCGCTTGAATACAAGTCTTTAACTCATCCAATTGGTGGCAGCTGAGTGTTAGCCAACACTTGCGCTGCACTGTGCGCCGTGCAACCCTAGAATGTGCTTGAATTTTGCTGTGATAATTCTGTGCGGCCAAGCTGGGTGTGCGATTTTACTCGGGTTTGTGCGCCGTTCACTTGGCAAAGTTACTGCGCATAAAATCTGCACAGTGCGCCTGCAACCTGAAAATGCGCTACGAATTGGGGGTGCAAGGATTTTGTGCAATATAAATTTGCACTCTGTTATGCAATTGCAAGCGCATTATTACATTGGTGAAAGTGCACAGATTCAACATGGTGCTTTCCTTGCTAGCGCGCTATTTATGTGCGCCTTGAAGGTCAGAGCCACCTACTCCTCAAAGCTGCTGAGTGGATCTGTGTCCTGCCCACGCTGAGCCTGTGCGAAGCCGAGATTGAAGTAATGGGTTAGGTACGTGAATGGAGAGGGTGGTTACCCGAGAATGGGTAGCTCCTCTCTTATAGCCCACAGCCTTGACAGGCTATACCTAAAGGAGTATATTCACCACCATGCCCCTGGATGCTCTGCCCTTCTGGTTATAAAATTGACAAAGGAGGAGAAAGATGAAGTTTGTGGTTATAGCTGTTTGGGATGTGGGTAAAGCGGCAGAGGTGTCAAAGCTCTCCGATAAGGTGGATGCCGCTCCACCTCCAGGGTATAAGGTGTTAGCTCGCTATGTATGTCTGGCAGCGCCCTTTGATGGTATTCCATCGGGAAAAGGGGTAACCATCCTGAACGTTGAGGCTGAGAGCGCTGAGGCGATAGTCGCAGCCGTCTACCCCTCGATGCTTGCTGGAGTGGATATAAATGTCGTCCCGGTAATGGAGATACCCTCGGGTGGCGTGTCAGAAGTAGAAAAGAAAATGAGGGGTTGAACCCGTTAAGCGTCTATTCTTTTCAGGGGCAGGGCACTCAGGGGTTAGGCATATCAATAGAGCGGGGG
>SOIC01000024.1 GCA_004377275.1 Dehalococcoidia bacterium | reverse complement strand
GCGTCCCGGGGAATCCCTGCGATGAGGTCGCGGGAGAGGGTCTCCTGCTTTATATAGTCAGCGTGTTTTTCGATCACACGCTTCAAACTTTCCCCGCCTTGGTAGTAGGTGTAAATATAGTCGGCGATGTCGAAGCCGGCCTGCTTGCGCATCGTCTGGAGGCGGTGCACCAGCTCCCGCGCCATCCCCTCGTCAGCAAGCTCGGGCGTGATCTCAAGGTAGATGGCGACCGGGAAACCACTCGCATCAGAAGCTACTGCAAACTTTTCCACACCTAGATCAGCGAGATATGATAAAATTTTTATATCAGGGTCAATGAACTCCATCTCCTTAACGTTCAACTCCTCAAGAACCTGGTCCTTTACCCTCTCCAGCCCCTCCCGCTCCCTCTGCGAGCGGGCCTGTATAAGCACCTTTGCCAGAGGCTGGCGCACCTTGATGCCCGCCTCGCTCCGCGCTGCCCGCCCCAGGCTTGCCACCGTCATCGCCAGGCTGGTGTCTTGAGCCAACTTCTCATCGACCTTCGTCAGGTCGGCGATGGGGAAATGGGCGAGGTGAACGCTCTCAGGCTCATCGGGATAGAAGGGGCGCACCAAGTTCTGATACATCTCCTCAGCGACAAAGGGGGTGAGCGGGGCGAGAAGCTTAGCCAGGGTGACCAGGCACTCGTAGAGGGTAGCGTATGCTGACAGCTTGTCGGCATCGCTCTCGCTCTTCCAGAAGCGTCGGCGACTCCTCCTCACATACCAGTTGGATAGGTCCTCCACAAAGTCCTGAATGCGGCGGCCGGCGTCGGTGGGATTATAGCCCTCCATGGCTTTTGTAACATCAGCGATGAGCTGGTTCAGCTCGGAGATGACCCAGCGGTCAAGCACTGCTTTTTCGGATATTTCGGAAACACCCAGTGTCACGCGCGGGTCAAACTTGTCGATGTTGGCATAGGTAACAAAGAAGGAATAGGTATTCCACAGTGTGCGGATAAACCTCCTCTGCGACTCGCCTACCAGCTCCGCGGAGAAGCGGCGCACGCTGCCCGCCGGCGACGAGGTCAAGAGATACCACCTCAGGGCATCGGCACCTTGACTATCGAGCACCGTCCAGGGATCAACCACGTTCCCCTTGGACTTGCTCATCTTCTCCCCCTTAGCATCCAGGATGTGACCCAGACAGATGACATTACGGAAGCAGGGGCGGTCGAAGAGAAGAGTGGATAGGGCGTGCAGGGTATAAAACCAGCCCCTGGTCTGGTCCACCGCCTCGCAGATGTAGTCGGCGGGGAAGAACTTTTCGAAGATCTCCCTGTTTTCGAAGGGGTAATGCCACTGCGCCACCGGCATCGCCCCCGAGTCGAACCAGGCATCGAGGACATCGGGGAGGCGGCGCATTTTCCCGCCCTCACAATCGCTACAATTAAAAAGTACTGTATCGATATAAGGCCGATGTAAATCTGCTTCACCCTTTTTGAGCGCATCTAAAACCATCGATTCTGCCGATAGCCCAGGCTTGCCTTTCAATTCATCGAGGCTGCCAATACAGTCATCTTTTCCACAACCCTCGCAGCGCCAGATGGGGAGTGGCGTTCCCCAGTAGCGCTCGCGGGAGAAGGCCCAGTCAACGTTATTCTCCAGCCAGTCGCCGAAGCGCCCGCGTTTGATGTGCTCCGGATACCAGTTGATCTCCTCGTTCCCAGCGATAAGCCGGTCCTTTTTCGCCGTCGTCTTGATATACCAGGAGGGCTTGGCGTAGTAGAGGAGTGGGGTGGCGCAGCGCCAGCAGAAGGGGTAGGTATGACGGATGGTCTCTCTGCGGTAGAGCAGCCCCCTTGATTTGAGGTCTTCGAGGATGAGTGGGTCGGCATCCTTGACGAACTTCCCGGCGAAGGGATAGGTGCCCTGTATCATCCCCTGCAGATCGACGTAGTCCCGCACGAAGTGGAGGTCATTCTGCTTTCCAACCTCATAGTCTTCTTCGCCAAAGGCAGGGGCGATGTGGACTATGCCGGTGCCGTCCTCCAGCGAGACGAAATCAGCGGCGATCACCGGGTAATTAAAGGGGAGGCCTTTAACTGCTAATGAAGGTTCCCCATCCATAGCCCGTACGAACATTTTAGGAGCAGGTATTTGAAAATCAGACGGGTTGAACAGAGGTTCGTATTTCAACCTTTCTCGCAAGCTTGGGAAGT
>SOIC01000034.1 GCA_004377275.1 Dehalococcoidia bacterium | reverse complement strand
AGCGGTGGTGTGATATACCACTAATGTAATGGACGAGTACAAAGTCTTCCTCCTACAAGATGCACAGTGTTATAATCTTTTCCGGGTGGGCTGAAAAACCAACAACGACGGTAAGCTCCAGCCCTCGGCGGTCTTCTTCAAGCCAGGGCAGACGTGTTCACCTTACACTGCAAGAAAGGAGAGACAGGGAGATGGCAAAAAAACAAGAGCCCAGAGTGAAACTACCCCCGGTGGAGCAGGTAGGCATTGTTGTTAAGGATATGGAACGGGCAATGGAGTACTACAGCTCTACCTTTGGCTGGGGGCCTTTTCAGGTTATGGAACTTGAGATGAAGGGAGCCACCTATCGAGGCCAGCCATGCGATTGCCGGTTGAAGCTGGCCTTCGCTCGCTCAGGCCCCATCGAGATCGAGCTGATTCAGGTTCTGGAGGGGGAAACACCCCACACCGAGTTTCTGCGGGAAAAGGGTGAGGGACTTCAGCATCTGCGCTTCAGTGTAGATGATATTGATGGCACACTGGCCAAGCTGGCCAAGGAGGGCATCGAGCCGGTATTCCAACACAGCTACCCCGAGATCGGGATATCATTCGCCTACCTGAACACTGACAAGATTGGTGGTGTCATGATCGAGTTAATTGAGATAAAGAAGCGTAAAAGTGGAGACAAATGAGCATTGGAAGAAGTAACAGGTCTAACTTAACGGAACACGAACTTGCTATCAGGGGTACTACTATACTCCTTAAGTTTCAGCAGGCAATAGTTATAAAGAGGAGTCCAGAGGGGAATCCCCTCTGGCGGGGGTTTGGGGGTGTCCCCCAGAAACACATCTCAGGACGGGCTGGTGGGAAAAGATTGGATTGTTTCCCCAGAGAGGCCGCCATTTCGGCCTAAATCGGGGTCAGAATGATAGAGAACGTGGCTTTATTTTAGTAGCAAAGGAGGAAAGATATGCAACTGGCCTTCTTTTTCGATCAGACCAGATGCACCGGCTGTTATACCTGCGTGGTGGCCTGCAAGGATTGGCACGATGTCCCGGCAGGGCCAGCTAGCTGGATGAGGGTAGCAACTATAGAGCGGGGTAAATATCCCCACCCATTTGTGGCCTTTCTGAGCACTCACTGCTACCACTGCGCTGAACCGGCCTGTATATCAGCCTGTCCGGTGGACGCCATAAGCAAACGTTACCAAGACGGCATAGTAGTGATTGATCGGGACACTTGCTTAGGGAAGGAAAATTGCCAGCTATGCCTCGAAGCCTGTCCCTATCAAGCACCGCAGTTCGGCGATGAGGATGACGCCAAGATGCAGAAGTGCGACCTCTGCCTGGAGCGGTGGTCGGAAGGGAAGAAGCCCGTCTGCGTTGAGGGCTGCCCGATGCGGGCGCTGGATGCCGGGCCCATCGATGAGATGGAAGCGAAATACGGCAAGATTCATGAAGCCGAAGGGCTCAAGTACGATGAAAGGCTGCACCCGTCGGTAATCTACAAACCCAAACCCCGGGTTTCCCTGGCCAGTTATTGAGGAAGGTAAAAATGATCGAGAACGAGAGAGTGATAACCACTACCTGCGCCCCACATTGTGGGGGGGGCTGTCTGCTTAAAGCTCATGTAAAAGATGGCGTCATAACCAGGATCGAAACCGACGATGATCAGGATGATGTTCAGCTCAGGGCATGCATGCGAGGACGCTCGTGGAGGCAGCGAATATACCATCCCGACCGGCTGAAACACCCGATGAAACGCGTTGGCCCACGGGGTAGCGGACGGTTCGAACGGATAACCTGGGACCAGGCGCTGGATACCATCGCCGCTGAGCTCAAGCGGACTGTAGATACCTACGGGCCCGCTTCCATCGTCCACTGGGTTTCCGGCGGGGATCAGGCAGCGTTACACGATGGATGGCGACGAATGAGCAGGATATTCTGCATGATGGGCGGATACACGCGCCCCTGGGGCCTGCACTCCTACGAAGGCGGTATCTTTGCAGAGCTCACCTGTTTCGGGATGGGATTCACCGCCCACACCCGCGATGACCTCCTCAATTCCAAACTAATAATCATGTGGGGATGGAACCCGGCGGTCACTATTCAGGACACCAACACTGCCTGGTATCTGGCGCAGGCCAAAGAACATGGCACCAAGATCATCTCCATCGACCCCAGATTCACTGCCTCCGCCTCGGCATTCGCCCATCACTGGATACCTATCCGCCCCGGCACGGATGCCGCCGCGCTCATCGCAATGGCCAACGTAATGGTGACGGAGAACCTGCAGGAACAGGCATTCCTGGATAAATTCACCATCGGGTTCGATGCGTTCAAAGATTACATTCTGGGCGATGAAGACGGAGTGGCCAAGACCCCGGAATGGGCGGAGGCGATCACCGGCATACCGACGGATACTATCAGGAAGCTTGCCCGGGAATATGCTACAACAAAGCCGGCGGCACTCATAACCGGAATCGGTCCCGGGCGCACAGCTTACGGCGAGCAGTATCACCGTGCGGCCATCGTTCTGGCGGCTATGACCGGTAACATCGGTAAATCCGGCGGCTCCTGCGGCGGCAAATCATGGGGGCCGCACGCCCTAGGCAGGATGGGTTCGGGTCCCAAGATCCCGCCGAACAAGGTGGATGACACCGTTCCCAACCCGGAAGGCAAGCTCCCCAATCGCAGATACTACATATGGGGACACGGGATTATCAACGTCTTCCGGCTCACAGATGCCTTCATCAAGGGCAAATCGGGCGGATACCCTGCTGATTACAGGTTCCTGTGGGTTACCAATGCCAATCCGCTCAATCAGTGGCCCAATACCAACAAGACCGTCGAGGCCTTCAACAAGCTCGATTTCATAGTTACCGAAGAGCACTTCATGACCCCAACCGCCCGGTATGCCGACATAGTCCTGCCTACAACCACATTCTTCGAGCGAACTGACGTTACTATGAGCGCATCCTGTCCGGTATCCTACGCCTACCGCAGGGAAATCATTGAGCCCGTCGGCGAGTCACGAGCACCAATGGATTTCGCCACCGACCTAGCCAATCGCCTGGGCTTCACCGATTACAATGACAAGACAGATGAGGAGTGGGTGAACGTCATCCTGCAGAAGAGCCCCCTGCCCGATGTTGAGGGGTTCAAGGAGAGAGGGTTCCAAAAGATCGATCTTCCCGAGCCTAGCGTTCCCTTCCGTGCCCAGATCGCGGACCCGGAGAATAATTCCTTCTACACGCCCTCCGGGAAAATCGAGATCCACTCCCAGATGATCGCGGACATGAACTTGCCCCATTGCCCGCCAATCCCCAAGTACATTGAGCCGTGGGAGAGCCCGAGCGATCCCCTGGCGGAGAGATACCCGCTGCAGCTCATCACCACTCACACCGGGAGACGGGCTCATACCCAGTTCGATAACGTTCCGTGGCTGAGGGAGCTCGATCCGCACGCAATCAGAATCAACAGGATCGATGCCGAAGCACGTGGGATAAAGGATGGCGATGCCGTGAAGGTATTCAACGACCGGGGAACGATGATCATCCCGGCTAAAATCGTGGAGACGATCATGCCCGGTGTCGTCGATTTGCCTCAGGGAGCCTGGTACAATCCCGATGATAACGGTGTCGATCGCGGTGGCTGTGCCAATGTGCTTACCATCGACAGGCCTTCACCGGGTGGAGCCTTACCTTCCAATACCGCTCTGGTGCAGGTTGAAAAAGCCTAGTAGAGATGCAAATGAAAGTGCTACTAACAGGTGCATTTGGAAATATAGGTCCTAATGTGGTTGAAAAACTGCTTGAGCAAGGGCATCAGGTGAGGTGTTTTGACCGCAAAACAGAGGCAACCGAGAAAAAGGCTGATAGGTTCAAAGAACAGGTGGAAGTAGTATGGGGAGACCTGCGCAGCCCCGATGATGTGGCTGCCGCTTTGCATGACCTAGATGTCGTTATTCACATGGCGTTTGCCCTTCCTCCATTTAGTGAGCGGAATCCCGAAAAAGCCCATGAGATCAATGTAGGCGGTACCCAGAATATTCTAAACACCATGAAGGCCGCCTCGCCACCGCCCAAGATCATCTTGATCTCAACCAGCAGCGTTTTCAAGCTTGACCCGAATAACCGATCGCAGCGCACCGCAACTGATCCTGTTGAATCGATTAACCACTACACGCAACACAAGCTGGAGTGCGAACAACTGGTCCAAGGATGCGGTATGGATTGGGCCATCTTCCGGTTAGGGATGGTACCACCGAGAGCAACCGGCCTCGGTCCATGGGCGTTCAGTATTCCACTTGATACGCAGATGCAATTCCTACATCCGCAAGACGTAGGCCTAGCACTTGCCAACGCCGTCACCTGCAACGAGATATGGGGGAAGATCTTACTTATCGGTAGCGGCCCGGGTAGCCAGATCTACTACCGAGATTTTATCGGAAGGCTAATGGAAGCCATGGGAATTGGCAGGCTTCCCGATGAAGCATTTGATACAACACCTTATTGTACTGTGTGGATGGACACCTCTGAGAGCCAAAGGCTGCTAAACTACCAGCAACAATCCTTTGAAGAATTCGCTAAGGAAATGTCCTTGCTAGTTGGTTATCGGAGGTATCTGGTACAACTTTTACGCCCCTTTTACCGCCGTCGGCTAATAAAGAAATCGCCCTATTTACAGGCTAAGAAATGAGAAAGCCTCCCATTTATACTATATACTACACATAGAGCGGGGTGAAGGCATCTCATGACTCACGGGACATTCATATAGGAGGTAATGTTGACTCGCAAGGGTTATATTCGCGCTTTCGATGCCAAAGAGGGGACAAACAATAGTAAAAAATCCAGTTCCCGCCTACGCGCCGGTGACATCATCAAATATACCTCATGCGGATATCACTGCTTCCGGAACTGCATTCTCAAGGTACGCATCAGGGATGGGGTTATCGTAGCCTGCGAACCGGATGACACGATAAACCCTGGAATACCGCGTGAGGATAACTACCTGAGCGAAGAGATTATCAACAAGGGGCTGATCCAAACCAGGCCTTGTGCCAAGGGATATGCCCAGTGGCAGATGATATATGACCCCAACAGGGTGAAATACCCGATGAAGCGCGTTGGTAAGAGAGGCGTGGGGAAATTTGAGAGGATATCATGGGATGAAGCGCTGGATTCCATAGTGGATAAGCTGGTAGAGACCAAGGAAAATTACGGCCCGTTCTCTATCATACACCATCCATATAGTATCTTCGGCCAGTGTAGTTTCCCGCTCGCCCCCTGGTTCGGCGCAGGGATTGCGGGGTGGGCTGCTCACTCTACTAACGGCTGGGAGGAGCCTGAGAGATGGGTTCTGGGAAAAGATGTTGCCAGGGCAACCCTGCGACAGGATGAAGTTCAAGTACTAAACTCAAGGCTCATCGTTCTGTGGGGTCTAAATCCCTTGTCCACCTTGAGCGGTGGATGGGCCCATAACCTTCTCCGCGCCAAGGAACAAGGCATCCCGATAATATGTATCGAACCTCGATATACGCCCTCGGCAGAGGTCCTCGCCGATCAGTGGATCCCGATTAGGCCGACTACAGATGTGGCCATGATGATCGCCATAGCGAACGTGTGGTTTAAGGAACACCTTTACGACAGGGAGTTTGTAGATAAATGGGTCGAGCCTGAGGGCCTGAAGCGATGGAAGGCCTACGTGCTGGGCACGGATGGTGGTGTTGACAAGACTCCTCAGTGGGCAGAGGGGATTTGTGGCGTCCCTGCGGAGACGATCGAAGAATTCGCCAGACTGTATGCCAGGAGCAAGCCGGTAAACCTGAACGTATCCCTGTCTATGGGACGCCAGTTTTATGGTGAGAACCCTACCAGGGCAGCCATGTATCTCCAGGCCTTGACCGGCAACACATTCATTCCTGGGGGAACACCAGCAGCGGAGACAGGCTTGCCCCTGGGCCGGTCAACGGCGCCATCGCCGAGAGTGGACTGGCAGCGAATGCCCGGAACCTACGATCCCCCTACCCTCATGGCAGCCTTCAAGTGGCCCAAGGCTATCGATATTAGGGAGAAACTGGACAGTGGAGAGATCAGTGCCGAAGAGTACAACAATATCATCGGTAACCGAGCGGAAAATCCCACCCCAAATATCCAGATGGTCTTTTTGGATGGGAATAACCATCTAAACGGCCTACCCGATATTAATGCCACTATACGAGCTATGAAGAAGGTTGGTTCTGTGGTGGTATCCTCACAATATGCCGATTTGCCAACAGCGAGGTATGCGGACATACTTTTACCCCAGATTTATACAGCGTTCGAGGGCAGGAACTGCCAGGCAATATACTTCCAGCAAGACTTATTCAGGACTGGGATGAACCTCGCCAATTATTTCCTGTACTGCCAGAAGTGCATCGATCCAGTAGGCGAGGTCAAGTCCTTTGATTGGATCTGGACCCAGATAGCCAGGAGACTAGGGATAGCCGAGCTTTATAATCCACGGCTGGCCAATACCACCGACGATGAGTGGGATGAAGCCGTGGAGGAGTTGCACAAAGAGGCATATGAGTCTTGGGCCGGGAGTGATTATATCAAACCTCTAAATCCTCTGAATTGGGAGGAGTTTCAGAAAAAACCGGTCTTTCGGTACGAGATCAAAGATCCATACTACCCCTACAAAAGGGACATGGACAGAGGCATCAACCCCTTTAGAGGCACTGCATCTGGAAAGATGGAGTTCTATTCAGAGTTTTTGGCCAAGGGTCCAGAACACCTGGCGACCAGCGACGATCCACCGGGGAGCGGGAAATGCTACGGCGGAGGGGGTTTACCCCCAATGGCCCAGATGACCTTCGGGGGAAGAGACACTTTCCACAGTCAGGAGTCGAAAAAGTACCCACTACTCATGTCGTCACCTCACTCCCTCTACCGGGTGCACTCATTCCTGGATAATAACCCTTTGCTTCGGGGTGATTGCTACCGGCATGCCGTCTGGATCAGCCTCGCCGATGCTAACGCTCGGGGAATAAAGGATAACGACCTGGTCAGGGTCTACAATGATATAGGGGAGATGATCATACCTGCATACGTGACCTCCAGGGTAGTCCCTGGAACCATCTTCATATTCCACGGCGGCTGGTACAATCCGAGCGAAACCAAGAGCCAGTTGATGCCCGACGGCATCGATGTGGGAGGTGCCCCCAATCTGTTGATCCACAACGAGGATCTGCCTACAACCATTGTCGGAATGTTCCCCTGTAAAGGGCTTGTCCAATGTGAGAAATGGGATGGAGCAAGGTGATGGCACAATACGGATTCTTCTTCGATCAGAGTCGATGCTCGGGATGCCAAGCCTGTGCTGTTGCGTGCAAGAACTGGAATGGACTCCCGCCAGGCCCTCTGAAATACTTAAGGGTCTATGAATATGAAAAGGGCAGCTTTCCAAGTGTGCGTATCCATTACCTATGGGTTCCCTGCTACCATTGCGAGGAGCCAGCCTGTGTCAACAGTTGTCCTAGACAAGCTATCTACAAGGAAGAGAGATATGGGGCAGTACTAATAGACAGTGAAAAATGCGACGGATGCCGACTATGCTACGATGCTTGCCCTTATGGTGCGCTCGTTTTCGAGAACGATGAGCCTGACACAAAGGCCCAGAAGTGCACAATGTGCATAGACCGCCTGGAAGAGGGCGAAAAACCGATATGTGTCCTTGCCTGTCCTTCCAGAGCTCTCGATTTTGGGTCCATAGATTCACTTATTGCGAGTTACGGAGATAGAAGAGACCTGGAGGATATGCCCAGCAGTCTCACAACGAGGCCTGCCGTCGTCTTCAAGCCCCACGATAAAAAACGCCAGCTTGTAGCCTACGATGTTGAAAGAGCCCTGAAGTTGCTGCAATGGAGAGACCCATTACCTCAAGTCTTTGCATCAATCGCCAACGTTACCGAAATAGCTAAAGGGACAGTTGGTCGCAGCGAGTTAGTGATCAAACACGAAAGTGCTGACGAACTCATGCGCCTCTCTCGGAATGATGAAGGATAATTACCCACCAGCGATAATGGCTCGGAGTGCCCAGACTAACTAAAAAATAGTGATCAGAGTTCGATAGCAAGTATGCGTGATCTGCGCGTGATTTGGAAAATTGAGCCTATCTGCCGATGCTGATTGGACATCATATCACGACCTACGTACCCGAATAAACTGAGGTATTCAGAAAGAGGGCTTAACCGTCTACAACGTATGGGCGGACTACGCACTCGGGTTTACCACGCGCCCAACAAACAGAATAGCACCTGTCTCAATGTCGCGGATCAGGAAGACAAAGGGACGATCAACGGTAACCTCAACCGGCTCCTCTGGCTCCGCCGACGTCGGCATAATCACTCCGGTGGCGGCCGCTGCTTCTGTGCCTGCCTCATCCACAGAGACGAACGCCTTGTGTAGGATCTCTGCGATGGCCAGGTCGCGGGTACCGGTCATCCCTGAGAAGTCGGCTGCTGCGGAGAAGGCAACCGGCATACCCATCGCAGCAAGCGTGTCGGCCAGACTGAAATCCGATTCGAATTCGAATTTCGGCATGGTCAGAGCGACCTGCCTGTATGCCAGATCCTTAGTGATGGTATCTACACGTTCAGCGTCGAGCGGGCTTTCAAAGTCCTTAAACTGACCAGCCTCGGGAAGCAAGATTACCATCGATAGTTCGCGTCCGTCGTATGGCAATTCCACTGCCCTATACCCTTCGCCCTCTGCATAACCGAAGGACTCGGTCTGCATCATCATTGGCACGGTTACCTGGCCGCCGTCAAGCAGATAAAAAGTGCCATCATCTGTCATGTCCTCACTGAAGGGATTCAGCCACGCTGCATTGAAGTAAATGGCGTTGGTGAGGACAAGCCGTGTCAATACGTCGATGGCACCTGGCGGAATAAGGTCCTCTATCCTGCCCTCCGTCTGATCGCTGACCCAGTGGTTGATGGTGATGCGGGACTCTTCCGGTGCATTTACGAAATCGAGGAGCCTCAGCCCGGCACCGTAGTTCTCCGCTAGGACATCGAGGAATTCGGCTAGAAATTCATAATCCTCTTGTCCCCATATTGCATTGACAATGTTCAGCCGGAAACCCTTTTCATCTTTGCCCTTGGCGCCTTCACTGCGACTGGCGAGTTCGAGGTCCAGACCGTTGAATGCGGGGTGCAGACGGTCCTGGGAGCGGATGAAGTGTAGGGTATCCGCCATCTGCTGCTCGGTTTCACCGCGAGCACCGGCATACGTCATCGCCAGCGCCAGAGAGATGCTGTAGGGAGAATAGAACAGGTTGCCGTCCTCCTCGCTGAGGGCTTGGTAGAGGTCGAAAGCGAACGCACTATTTCCGTCGACTAAATCTATTAGATCCGAGGCGGCAACATCGGGTGAAGTCACTCGCGGCTTTTCCGATTGTGCGATCACAAACCCTTCCCCATCGCCACAACCTGCTACGCTTAGCAGTACCATGATCATCAAGGCACTCAATAGCATCCTTTTCATGACAATTACCTCACATTCCTAATTCTCAGCGTGCCTCTGATTGGCCTCACTATATTATAAAGACGAATTGAGAGCTGGAAAAGTTCCCTGTCTCTTTACTGAACCCATAATACAGCCACCTAAACCACGCTGAGTTGCACCCAGAAGAATGCTTTGAGCAACAATTCCATGGTCACACAGCCAAAAGACCGGGTTACCCCTGTGTCCCCGAGTATTTCGTGGACAGTTGCCTCAAGGCACTGGTAGAGGGGCTTATGGACACAGGTACGACCCCAAGACCGGCAAGCGATTAGTGAAGGAAAGTGAAGCGCAGGTTATGCGCCGAATTTTCAGACTATCATGCTGCGAAAGTAAAAGCAATCTATCGAGGAAATATGCAAAGCTGAGGAGAAGTTCCTGGTGTTTTGCCAAATGGTACGTCAGAACCTTCAGTACCTCATCTATGAGGAAATGCAGCTTTTATTTAGATGCGCTATCGGCCAAGGTCATTGCTTACCGGGACCGGGTTGAACTCCGCGGTACTCTCCCTACCTACGTCACCACTGGACGAACATCGGCATGACTACATGGGTGTAGTTCTCCACGCCAACTGGCCGGATCACCCCCGGGCTTGAGGAACTGGTCATCTCCAGGGTAACCCGCTCCTCGTGAAGCACCCCCAGCACATCGGAGAGAAACTTGCTGTTGAAGGCGATCTTTGTCTCCTCCCCCTCCACGGTGGCATCGATCTCGCCAATGTTGTCCCCTATCTCCTCAGTGCGCGCGGAGAGCACAATCTTGCCTGGCGTTAGCTCCTCGCCAGGAGTTATCTGGAGACGCACAATGGCACTCCCCTCGCGGGCGAAGATGGCGGCGGTTCTCGCTGCCTTGGTGAACTCGGCGAGGCTCACCTCGGCGCGGGTAGTATAGCTCTGCGGGATGAGTTGATTATAATTGGGGAAGGTCCCCTGGATCAGTTGCGACACCAGCTCCACATCCTTTAGGCGAAAGAGCACCTGGCTCCTATTGGGATTGATGGTTAGCTCAACGGGCTCCTCCTGATCAGTGATCAGGCGCTGAAGTTCAGTAAGGGCGCGCGCCGGGATGATCACCTCGGTTCGCTCCGCTACAGGTTCCGCCAAGGGCGCCTTATGCACCGCAAGCCTGAAGCCATCGGCAGCGGCCAGGGTCAGGGTATTACCATCGAACTCGCTGTAAACGCCGGTGAGCACCGGCCGCGTCTCCTCAGTAGCGGCGGCAAAAACCACCTGGGCGATCGCCAACCGAAGGGCCTCAGGGTCGATCTTTGTCATCACCCCCTCCCCAATCGATGGGATCGGGGGAAACTCATCAGCATCCACTCCGTTGATGCGGCCCTCAAAGCGAGCGCACTTGAGCTCTAGGGTTTTAGTCTTTGGCGAAAGGGTCATCTCGATCTTGTCATTGGGCAAGGAGTTGACAAAGTCGGTGAGAAGTCGCGCCGGGATGGTGATCGCACCTTGCTCAGTCACCTTGGCTCCCATCCAGCAACTAATGGCGATCTCCAGGTTGGTAGCGGCTAGCTTGAGGCGGGACTTTTCTGTAGCTAAAAGAATGTTGTTGGTGATCGGCAGGGTGGTCCTGGTGGCCACTGCTCTCCCTGCAATGCTCAAACCCTTACTCAGGTTCTCTTGAAGACATGATAGCTTCATAGCTCACCCCCAAGGAAATTAGCAGTAGTATACACTAATTAATGGATAAGCTCAAGTCATTACAATATTCACCAGCCTGCGCGGCACGTATATTATCCTGGCAACCTCTCCGTCCTTAAGATATGTTCTTATCCGCTCCCGGCTGAGCGCCAGCTCACGAGCCTCCTCCTCGGTGATGGTGATGGGGACGGCAACCCGATCGCGGAGCCTGCCATTTACCTGAATCACCAGGGTGAACTGTTCCTCAGCAACAAGCCCCTCGTCCCATTCAGGGAAGGGCTGGTTGTGAATGCTATACGGGTGGCCAGTCCTGGTCCACAGCTCCTCAGCAAGATGGGGAGTGGTGGGGGCCAGGAGCAGCATGAGGGTGTCGATGGCCTCCTTGAAAGCGGCTGATGCGACGGATCTCTCCTCACGCACCTTGCCCAGATAGTTGGTGAACTCCATCAGGGCGGCGATCATGGTGTTGAACCTGTACTTCTCCAGGTCCTCGCTGACCCGCTTAATGGTCTTGTGAGTAATATGCCTTAAATTTTCCGTTTCAGTTGCTTTCGGCCCGTCTTGAGCATAAGCCCCCAGGACGAGAGACCAGATGCGATTCAGCCAGCGAGCGATCCCCTTGATCCCGCGATCGTCCCACTCCCCCCCCTGATCCCAGGGGCCGATGAACATGAGATAGGCGCGCACCGCATCGGCACCCAGCTCGGCGACATATTCATCGGGGGTGATCACCCTGCCCCGGGACTTGCTCATCTTCTGCCTTTCAATGACAATAAGCCCCTGATTGAAGAGCCTGATAAAGGGCTCATCGAAATCCACGATTTCCAGGTCGCGAAGCGCCTTGATGAAGAAGCGAGCGTAGAGGAGATGCATGGTGGCGTGCTCCGCCCCTCCGGTGTATTGATCCACGGGAAGCCAGTATCTCAGCCTCGCATCGTCGCAGGGGGCATCTTTATAGTCCGCGCTTGAGTAGCGCAGGAAGTACCAGGAGGAGCACATGAAGGTATCCATGGTATCGGTCTCCCGTCGCGCCGGGCTACCGCAGTTGGGGCAGGTGGTGTTCACAAAGGAATCGCAGTATTTGAGAGGCGACTCCCCGGTAGGCCTGAACTCAGCATCCTGCGGCAAGAGCACCGGCAGCTCCGCCTCGGGCACCGGGACCAGCCCGCACCTATCGCAATAAACGATGGGGATGGGGGCGCCCCAGTAGCGCTGCCGGGAGATGAGCCAGTCGCGAATGCGGTAGGTTATCTGCCGCCCCCCATAGCCCTTTTCCGCGATGAAATCGGAGATCGCTGCCATTCCCTGCTCGCTGGGCAGGCCATCGAACTGGCTTGAATTAACCATTGTGCCCGGCTCAATGTAGGCCTCCGTCAACTCCTTGCCGGACCAGTCTGGCGGTGCGATGACTACCTTTATGGGGATATCGAAGCGTTTGGCGAACTCGAAGTCGCGTTCATCATGGGCCGGGACCGCCATCACTACCCCAGTGCCATAGCTCATCAGCACGTAGTCGGCGATCCAGATAGGCACCCGCTCCCCGTTCAGCTTGTTTATGGCATAAGAGCCGGTGAAAACGCCGCTCTTATCCCGTTCCGCGGCGGTTCTCTCGATATCCGATTGGCGCCGCGCCCTCTCGATGTAGCTCGCCACCTCGTCTTTATGCTCCGCCGTGGTAAGCTGCGCTACCAGCGGGTGCTCCGGGGCGAAGACGACGAAGGTCACCCCATAGATAGTGTCGGGACGGGTGGTGAAGACGCGAAACTCTTTTTTCGAACTCCCCACCCTAGCCCCAGTCCCTTCTTCGATTCCAAAGGCGATCTCCACCCCCTCGCTCCTCCCGATCCAGTTTCTCTGCATCGTCTTTATCCGCTCCGGCCACTGGATACGGCTGAAGTCGAGGAGCTTCTCAGCGTATGCGGTGATGCGGAAGAACCACTGCTCCAGGTCTTTTTTAGTGACCGGTGTCTCGCAGCGCTCGCAGAACCCCTCACCCACCACCTGCTCATTGGCGAGCACCGTCTGGCAATTGGGGCACCAGTTCACCGGGGCCTTTCCCCGATAAGCCAGGCCCGCCTCGTAGAGCCTCAGGAAGAACCACTGGGTCCATTTATAGTAATCGGGGAGGCAGGTGATCACCTCGCGCCGCCAGTCGTAGATAGCGCCCATGCTCTTGAGCTGAGCCCGCATCCGCTCGATGTTCTGTATCGTCCAGGTGAAAGGGTGTATACCCCGGCTGATGGCGGCGTTCTCTGCAGGGAGGCCGAAAGCATCGAAGCCCATGGGGTGAAGCACATTGTAGCCCTTCATCCTCTTGAAGCGGGCATGAACATCGGAGGGGGCCATAGCATACCAGTGCCCGATGTGGAGGTCTCCCGAGGTATAGGGGAACATGGTGAGCTCATACCACTTGGGGCGGGGGTCATCCTCATGAACCTCATAGAGGTTATCCTGAGCCCACCGCTGCTGCCACTTTGGCTCTATCTCCCGGGGGATGTATCTCTGCGTTTTTTCGCCCTTTTCGACCATTTAGACTATTATCCTTGTTACTACCGAGTTGTTACCATGGATTATGAGCCAACATATTATAAGCTAACATAGCGCAAAATCAAAGCCTTTCAGCTTGACTTTCGCCTAGTGATTTTATAGACTACTGATACCCTAAGGGCCCGTAGCTCAGCGGTAGAGCACTCGGCTCATAACCGATTGGTCGCAGGTTCGAACCCTGCCGGGCCCACCATGAAATATTTCGACAAAATCCTCCCGGCCTGGCGGGGGGATTTTTGTTGTTGTTGACAGCCCCCTTGCCTTAATTTAGAATTGGACCCGAGAGGGCCTGAATTGAGTATGGGAAGGCAGTTATTTGAGCTCCAGGAGGTCGACCTGGAGATCGACGCGAAGCGTGAGGCGCTCTCTGAGGTGATGGGCCGCTTGGGCCAGAGCGAAGTTCTGGATCAGGCCCGCCTCTCCCTCGCCGGGGATGCGGAGCGTCTTGTTGAGCTGGAGCGGAGTCAGCGCGAGCAGGAGAGAGAGGTGGAGGATATGCGGGCTAAGGCCACCGCTTCAGAGGAGAAACTTTACGGCGGCACGGTAAAGAATCCCAAGGAGCTGGCTAGCCTCCAGGAGCAGGTAGTAAATCTGCAGCGGAAAATGAGGGAGCGGGATGATAAAACACTTGACATAATGGCTGAGGTGGATACATCGCAGCAAAAGGTGTCCTTAAAACGCGGGGAGGTGGCAAAGATCGAGGAAGACTGGCGAGCAGAGCAGGCCTCGCTATCGCAGCAGCAAGCTGAGCTAGGCGCTGCCTTAGCCACCCTGGAGCAGAAGGGAAAAGACCTCGCTGGCAAGCTCGATGCGTCGAGCCTGGAGCTTTATCAGGCGCTACGGCGAAAACGGCAGGGGAGGGCTGTGGCCAAGGTGGAGCAGGGCATGTGTCAGGGATGCCGGATTGCCCTTCCGATGAGCGAATTGCAGCGCGCCAGACTAGGCCAGGAATTGGTGCAGTGTAGTAGCTGCGAGAGGATTCTTTACGTGAGTTAGGCGATGAGAGCGATAGGCTATTTTCGGGTTTTTTCGGATACTGAACAGGGTGTTCCATCACCCCAGGTGGAGCAGGAGGAAAGCTTTTCCCGTTTTTGCCAAGAGAATGGTTATGAGCCGATAACGACCTTTGTCGATGTGGACTCAGGGGGTAGGGTTAGCGACACCCGGTACCAGCGCATGCTCCGCTACATCCGAAAGAAGGGGGAGAATTCCCTCGTTGTGGTTAAAAGCCTCTGTCATCTCCACCCTGACCCTCAGGAAACGGTGCGCTGTCTCCTGGAACTCGATGGCCTTGGGGTCAGGGTCCTCTCCACCGATGAAGCGCTAGCCGACCCCCTGGCAGCGGCACTCCAGGAGTGGTCTACCCAGCGCCAGCGTAAAGGAAGTGGGGAACGGGTGAGGGAAGCGATGAGGACTAGAGCGATCCATGGGAAGGGGCTAGGCAAACCCCCCTTTGGCTATCGAATCGGTGCCGACCAGAAGCTGGAGATTGTGCCTGAAGAGGCGGGCACGGTGGTCCTTATCTATCGATTGTACCTTCAGGAGAATAGGGGCGTTCGCCTCATCGCTCGCTATCTGAATGAGCGGGAGATCACTACCAGGAAGGGTGGCCGGTGGAGCATCGTGGGCATCCGCGATATTCTGCGCAATCGGACATACCTGGGAACATACTCCCGTTTTGGCGTAAGGGTTCCAGGCAGCCACCCCCCGATAATCTCCAACTACATCTTTAGTAGGGTGCAGGAGCGGCTTAGCGCTAAGTCCACGCAAGGGGGACATGGCCGAAGGCTGCCATTCCTCCTAACCGGTCTGGCCCATTGCGGTTATTGTGGTAATAAGATGATTGGCGTGAACCGTAGCCAGACCTGGACGAGGCGTAAGGACGGTGGAGAGAGCAAGGGGGAGTATCGCTATTATCAGTGCCAGTCGAGAGCCAACCAGAGCATTTGCCAGTACCATACACGGAGGGCTGATGATTTAGAGAGGGTGGTCCTGGCTGCGCTACGGAGGTTCAGCAGCCCTGATGCGCGGGAGCAATTGATGGAGCAAGCCGCCTCTGCCCTGGACAGTAAAACAACAGAGCAGCCTGAGTTAGCAAAGAAGTTGAAGGCCCTCGGCCGAAAATTCAGCAGGTATCTCGACCAGGCGGCGCGGGGAGCTATTTCACTGGATGAGCTGCGCGCTACGGGTGGGGAGCTGGTTAGGGAGAGGCAGTTCTTGGAACAAAGGCTCACCATCCTCGAAGCTGAGGCGCGGGGGGAGATCACCGCGGAGCAACGCCGTGGATATGTAGTCAAGGCGTTGGAGAACCTTCAGGAGCGGTGGGAGGCGATGACCTTCACGGCGAGGAGAGCCCTGCTTCAGTATACGATCGACCGCATTGTGGTTTACGATGACCATATAGAACCACTGCTCAGGCTGTGATGAGCGCAAAACGCCTAATTATTCATACCGATGGGGCGTCAAGGGGCAACCCAGGGCCCGCTGCCATCGGGGTTGTCATAAGGGATGAGCAGGGGAGGGTGATCGCCAAAATTTCAGAAGCCATCGGCAGAACTACAAACAATCAAGCGGAGTATTTCGCCCTCATCTCCGGCCTGGAAGAGGCGCTGAGACTGGGTGCGGAGCGCGTGGATCTCAGAATGGACTCCGAGCTCATCGTGAGGCAGCTTACGGGCCAATACCGGAGCAAGAAACTCAAAGCGCTACATAAGCAGACCCACCAGCTTCTGCTAAAGTTCAAATCCTATAGCATCGAGCACATCCCCCGGGAGCGTAACAAAGAGGCAGATGCCCTGACCCGCCATGCGCTCCGCAAAGCAGGCAGTTAGTCCCATAAGAAAGGGAAAAACAATGCCTACGGCGAAGGTTGACGATATCAACATGTATTATGAGGTTCATGGAGAGGGGGAACCTCTGCTGTTGATTATGGGGTTGGGCAGTGACCTGACAAGCTGGATATTTCAGATTCAAGAGTTCTCCAAGAAGTATCGAGTGATAGTCTTCGATAACCGGGGCGTGGGGCGCTCAGACGCCCCCGACACGCCATACTCAACTGAGTTGATGGCCGATGATACCGCCGGTCTGCTAGATACGCTGGGCATTAAAAGAGCCCATATTCTGGGATTGTCCATGGGAGGATTCATCGCGCAGGAGCTTGCCCTCAAGTACCCGCAGCGGGTAAAAAGCCTGATCCTAGCGACGACCGCGGCTAGACCCTATTCATGGGCTACGCACGTCTTAGGTACAACGCTCAGGCTCAACCAGGAGGGAGTCAACCGGGAGACGCTCATCACCTTGCGATTATCCTGGCTATTTACCAACAAGTTCTTTGACAACCCGGAACTGGTTCGTACAGTGATCGATACCTTGCTGGCAAACCCCTATCCACAGCCAGTGCATGCCTACGCTCGACAGTTTGCTGCCGCTACGGAACATGACACGCGGGACCGCATCGGTAAAATAACCGTTCCAACGCTGGTGCTCATAGGTAAAGAGGATATTCTACTCCCAGTCAAGATGTCGGAGGAGCTGGCTGCAGGCATACCTAACGCCGAGCTGGTCGTCCTCGAGGGAGGAGGACACGGATTCTTAGTCGAGACTGCAGGCAAATTCAATCAGGCAGTGCTGGACTTTCTAGAGAAGGTGGAGAAGGGGTAGCACGGTTTTTGGCCTCTCCCCAATTCAGGGGGGAAGACCCGACTATTGCCTCAAGCCATCGGGCGCTGCGCAAAACAGGTGGTTAATTCACAAAGAGAGAAAGGGAGTAATGACATTATGCGAGCCACTATGAATAGTATCGGAAGGGGCGTTCAAAAGTGAAAGGAGGGATGTCATGAGTTGGAAAATGAAAGGGGTTTGGTACGAAGCCTGTGCCGCGGAGGGCCACTGCAGCATGTACTTTGGCAGGGACATGGAAGCGCCCTGCAAGTCTTTTCAACTGTTCCAGATCAAAGATGGCCAAATCGACAATGTGGACGTGGGTGGGATCTTGGTGATCACGGTGGCCGATCTATTCTCCCCCAAGTTCATTGACCTAATGTTCCAAGGTGGAGAAGGGGGCATATACATAAGTGAGGCTGCCTCCGCAGAACAAAGAAGGGTCCTGGAGCCTTTCTTTACCAATAATGTGCCAGGCATGATACTGGTAAGAAAGTCTCTTGGCGTTAGGTTTGTTGACATCAATCTGAGCCAGGAAGACAACACCTACCACATTACCATGCCTTACGGAGAAATGAAGCTGTCACTGACGGTCGGCGGCGACGGGAAGAATCCTCAGCGCCTGGAGAACTCTATATTCAGCGCGGTGTTACTGGATATCAAGATATGCAACACTCATTTCTGGAAATACAGTGACTTCGGGAAGAATTGGGAATTCGTAAACAGAAGCGGCGTCATCGCTGACTTTGATTTACAAGGAGGTTAGACGAGTACATTTCCTTGATATTTTCTCTGCTTTGTAGTAGAGTCTAAAGTGGGCCAGGTGAACCGGGTGACCGCTCCCCGATTTATCGGGGGGAGGAAAGTCCGAGCTCCACCGGGCAGGAGGCTGGGTAACGCCCAGGGTCCGGTAATGTAAGTTATCGGATACGGAAAGTGCCACAGAAACATACCGTCCCGATGTATCGGGATAAGGGTGAAATGGTGAGGTAAGAGCTCACCGCCCCGATGGCGACATCGGTGGCGGGCAAACCCCCTTCGGAGCAAGACCAAATAGCAGGGAAGAGGACGCCCGGCCTCGTTATTACCCTCGGGTAGGTCGCTTGACCCCGATGGTAACATCGGGGCTAGATAGATGGTCACCACCCCGATTCAATCGGGGTACAGAACTCGGCTTACAGGTTTGCCTGGCCCTTTTTCGCCCTGGGGCAGCCGCCTAGAACCGCATCCTGAACACTTGAATGCCTTTGTAAAAACATGTTTAAGAGTAAACCATGCCAGAGAATGAGCTATCCCCAGCCTCCCTCCGCCGGGAGCTAAGTACGAAGCTCATCGGTCAGAATATCCTCTACTACCCCACCATCTCCTCCACTATGGATGTGGCAAAGCAGGCGATACGGGAGGGCGCCGGGGAGGGCACCATTGTTATCGCCGACCACCAGACTGCGGGCCGGGGGCGCCTGGGCCGAGAGTGGCTCTCCGCTCCAGATAGCAGCATCCTGCTCTCCATCATCCTCTATCCAAAGCTGGAACAGCTCCCTCGCCTCACTATGGCTGCCTGTTTGGCGGTGGCCCAGAGCATCGAGAAGGTTACCGGTCTTGAGCCCATCATCAAGTGGCCTAACGATGTCCTCATCACAGTGAGGGGTGGAGGAAGTCGGGAGAGCGAAAAGAAGGTAGCCGGTATCCTGATCGAGAGCGATGTTCCAGGAGACAGCGTTAATTATGCTATAGTGGGCATCGCCTTAAATGTCAATCTTGACCCCGCAACCATCCCCGAGATTTCAGAAACGGCCACCAGCCTTAAGGAGGTGCTTGGGCGGCACGTTTCCCGGCTAACTATGCTCTGCTCGCTGCTTGGCGAATTCGAAGCGCTATATAGTGCGCTGCGTCGCGGCGAGCCGATCGATCGGGAGTGGCGCCGGCGCCTGGAGACCTTGGGGGAAAAGGTAGTGGTGCGCTGCGGCGATGAGGTTCAGGAGGGCGTTGCCGAGGCAGTGGATGAGGATGGCAACCTGCTGCTCAGGCGCACCGATGGCAGCCTGGTGACCATTGCCGCAGGGGATGTCACGCTCAAATTCCAGAATTACTGAGCTAGCAGACCTTCGCCCGCTAATTTTTCGGCAACCCCTCCCAGACCTAGCTCTTGCAGTTTAACCCTTTTCTGAAAACCGGTGGGGACATCCCAACCACGGATCTGGTAATATTCGTCCTTCATCTGTTCAAATTTCTCCCGCTCCACAACCATCCCCTTCCTGGAAAGGATTTCGCCATCTTTGCCCGGAACTATGCAACCGGGGTTGCCAAAGTCGCCCTTCAAGGGGACGGTGAAATTGAACTCCTCCAGACTGTCATCTTCTCTTCCCTTGTGTCCTTCCCTGATGTGAATAGCCCGCTGCAGGTTAAAGACCCTCTCCCCAATTTTATATAGGCCCCGCTCATCGATATCCCTCCCCGTTACTGCGGCACAAACCTGACTCTCCAGGGTAGGGTCGCCAACATGATCTTCGGAGAGCCCGCTGTGGGAAATGGGCCAGAGGAAATCGCACAGGACGAGGCATTCCTTGGCATACTGACGGTCCTGGATCTTGGCCGCTGCCAGGGCCTTCCCCTCATAGGTGGAAAAGTCGGCAGCTATCTCGCTCCCCCAGAACCGTCTCGCTATGGCGCGCATAACCTCAGAGGTGACATGGATATTCTCCATCCCTGCGGCCCGCATCGCCCACAACATGTTCAGCACACTGATCTCATGAAGCTGTTGAATGGGCAGCCTTGGCTCCATCGCATAGAATAGGCCGGTGGTAATATATAATCTGGCCCCGTAAATGGAATTGTAGCCAGTCTTGGTTAAATAGTCGGTAATCAATTCTTGCGCCTTACTGCCGAGGGTTTCCGCTGCTTTATGGGTGCCATTAGCCAGGACATCGCCAAATCCCTCGCGGTGGGATACTTTGCTTAGCAACGCCCCGATAAATTCCTTGCTCCCTATCTTGGAGAGGGGTATGCCGGTGATCTCGTCGGTTAAGATTTTTGCCTGATAGCACCTCGAGAGCCACATTATCATGGTCTCGATGGCATGGGTATCGACCCCGTAATCATCGCAGAGCTTGGTGGCCTCAAAGGGAACCTCGTTGAGCTCCCCGTAATAGCGCTTCGCTCGAACCTCATAGAAAAGACCGGCCTGACACATGAATTTCCCGGTTACCCCGCTCATAGCCGTGTAGGTCAGGCGCATACACCCGCTGCTGCAGCCATAGCACACATCTTTCTTCATCCTGTCCGGGTTCACCAGGGAGGGCAATATCATTTGGTCAAATGCAAACCTGCTCTTCAATTCCAGACGCAGCCGTTCCCTCAGCTTCCGAGCCTTCTCCACATCATCTACGTCAACCTTCCTTCTGGTCCCTCTTACCGCAATAGCCTTCAGATTTTTAGATCCCATTACTGCACCCAACCCACTTGAGCCAGTGGAATCATTATCCGCCACCAGAGTAGCAAAGACCACTCTATTCTCACCCGCTGCACCTATAGTCACCACACGAAAAGCTCTTCCCAGTTCCTCCTTCAGCCTTTCCCGGCAGGAGATGGCGCCCATGCCTGTAAGGTGAGTCGCCTCTCTTATCTCCACCCGCTCCCCATCGACCAACAGATAGACCGGCCTATCTGCCTT
>SOIC01000195.1 GCA_004377275.1 Dehalococcoidia bacterium | reverse complement strand
GGAGTTCGACTCTCCCCCGTCTCCACCAGAGAATCAACGGGGTCTGGTTTTAAGTCGGCCCCCGTTTCTTTTTGTCTAATAAGTCGCAAAGGTGAATATCGCTTCAAGGCTGCCCGTAACTGACGCATAGGAAAGTTGCTATACCGCTTATTATAAAAATTCTTTATTTTGTCTGCGTTGGTGATTATACGTAACAGTTTAATATAGCAATATACTCGAAGATTCAAATGGATCATGCACTATGTTATTATGATATAGGTCGGTATTCAGTATTGTCGAAAATGGGCAAAACGGGCAATAGAGAGGCAGGTCTGAGCCCATAACCCGGCTTACAGGTTTACCTGGCCTTTGAATTAACTGGCTGATAGCCTTGCAAACGCAGGGTAAGGGGGCAGAAAAATCTTCTCCGTAATCAAATTCCACTCGTATTTTCCCGTTGCTTAATATGTGATTACTCTCATCCGGGGAAAGGCAGGCCGATGTCAAACACGATGAAGTATATTCTCATAATATTAACCTTCGTTGCCATAATCGCACTTGCTTTTGGCACTGGCTACAACCTGGGAAGGGATCCCGCAGGAAGTAGAGATGGGATGGAACTGGTGGAGGAGGCATGGGATATTATCTTCCGGGACTATGTAGGCCAGGAACAGCTAGAACCACATGAACTCAGCAAGGGCGCCATAGAAGGCATGATTGAAGCCCTGGATGACCCTTACAGCTCCTATATCGATGCGGAAACGTATGAAATCGGTATGAGCGGCCTGGAAGGGGAGATTGAGGGTATTGGGGCTCAGGTGGGGATGAGGGAAGAGAAGCTGACCATTATCTCACCCATTCCCGAGTCACCGGCGGATAGGGCTGGCCTGAAGCCGGAAGATGTTGTTCTGGAGATAGGGGGCGAGTCAACGGCCGGAATGAGTATGATCGAGGCGGTGCTCAAAATCCGCGGCCCCAAAGGGACAACGGTTACGCTGCTCATTCAGCATAAAGATGAGGCCGAACCGGTAGAAATTTCTATCACGCGTGCCACGATTGAACTGGTCAGCGTAGTGATGGAAATGAAGGAGGACATTGCCCGCCTCAGGATTACCCATTTCTCCAAGCGCACCGCGGCTGAATTAGAGACTACATTGCAGGAGATTGAACAAGCAGATGCGAGAGCCATCATTCTGGACCTGCGCGGCAACCCCGGTGGAATACTGGAGACGGTTATCCAGGTCGCTTCACAGTTTCTGAAAGAGGGGGTGGTGCTGAAAGTGGTGGATAACCAGGGTGAGCAAACGGTTCTTGAAGTGAAACCTAAAGAAGTAGTTAACGAGCTGCCAATGGTTGTGTTAGTGAATGAATTTAGCGCCAGCGGCAGTGAGGTGCTGGCGGGGGCCTTGCAGGATCACGGACGAGCCACCATTGCCGGAAGCCAGACGTTTGGGAAGGGGAGCGTTAATATTCCGCGCGAGCTTCAGGACGGTTCTGGAATTTACATAACCACGGCACGCTGGCTCACGCCGGATGGTCGACGCATTGAGGGTGAAGGAATCGAGCCGGATATTCAACTGGAGCTGGAGGGTGAAGAGGCCATCCAGTGGGCAATCGATTATCTGGAAAGTAGGCAGTAACGGACGGAAGGTGCCGGAAATGGGGAACAGCCCGGTACAGATAAAGGTAAATGAGACAAGGCTATCCATCATACAGGGTGATATTACCCGGCAGGCAACCGATGCTATCGTCAATGCTGCCAATTCCGGCCTGATGGGTGGAGGTGGCGTGGATGGGGCCATCCATCGCGCCGGTGGTCCTGCCATACTGGAGGAATGTAAACAGATCGTGGCGCGGCAGGGGCGTCTCCCCACGGGCAAGGCAGTGATAACCACCGGTGGTAACCTTCCGGCAAAGCACGTTATCCACACCGTTGGCCCGGTCTGGCATGGCGGGGACAAGGGCGAGGCCGAGCTTCTGAGGAGTGCCTATCGGGAAAGCCTGGGACTTGCCGCCGAGAACAATTTAACCAGCGTCTCCTTCCCTTCTATCAGCACCGGTGCTTATGGATACCCGGTTGAGCAGGCTGCAAAAGTTGCTCTCAGCACAGCGATAACATTTTTACGCGAAAAGGTTACATCGATTAAAGAAGTGGTCTTTGTGCTCTTTGACTTGAGGACCTATGAGACATATTCCGCGGCTATCCATGAAGTAACGGGCGAATAGGGGAGAAG
>SOIC01000007.1 GCA_004377275.1 Dehalococcoidia bacterium | reverse complement strand
GCCACAATTAAATGAGAAAACGCGTTTTCTCTGGCGCGCGCCCCACAGGCCGACAACATATCGGTAACTACCTGGGAGCGGTGCAGAATTATGTTGCCCTTCAGGATGAATATGACTGCGTCTACTGCGTGGTGGATATTCATGCTCTGACCACTCTGGAAGGCACTGAATCGCTTCGGGAAGATATTTACGAAATGGTGCTTGACTGGCTGACGGCCGGCATTGACCCCCATAAGAGCATTATCTTCGTTCAGTCTCATGTTCCTCAAGTGATGGAGCTCCATACTTTGTTTAGTATGGTGACTCCTTTAAGCTGGTTATTACGTGTTCCGACATTTAAAGAGACGGTTAAGATGCAGCCACATAACGTCAATTATGGGCTGGTGGGTTATCCTGTTCTCATGACTGCCGATATTGCCCTTTATAAGGGAGAGGTTGTTCCTGTGGGCGAAGACCAGCTTCCTCATCTGGAATTGGCTCGAGAGATAGTGCGTCGGTTTAACTCCCTTTTTGGGTTTGTATTTCCTGAGCCACAGGCGAAGCTTACTAACATTCCTTTGGTTTTAGGCCTGGGCGGAGTTCAGAAGATGAGCAAAAGCTATAATAACCATATTGAAATAGCTGCTTCTCCTGAGGAAATCTCGGAGCGAGTGATGGTCGCCTTTACGGACCCGGCACGGAGGTACCGCTCTGACCCGGGGCATCCTGAAGTGTGTAATATTTTCCGACTCCATAATTTTTTTACCCCGGCCCGAGTAGAGGAAATTGCTTCAGAGTGTCGTGGCGCTCGCATCGGCTGCGTGGACTGCAAGAAGATACTGGCTCAGAGCATCAGTTCGAATCTGGAGCCTTTCCGGGAAAGGCGGGCTGCTTTAGCCTCTAAGTCTGGTTATGTTGCTCAAGTTCTTGCCGATGGAGCTAATCGAGCTGAAGTTATAGCTAAAGAGACTATCGGAGAGGTCAAGGAAAAAATGAAGCTTCTTCAGCGTGCCGATTTGGAACGACTCGGGTAGCACCTCGTCATTCCTTATCAAACCTCTTTGAATTCGCACGTCCGACAGGCAGGTATATGAAGAAAATATACTATGGCTGGTGGGTAGTAGGTGGAGCATTTCTTCTACTGTTTTCCTCAATGGGAACACATTTTTATGCCTTTCCTGTGTTCTTTGACGTAATGGTGAGGGAGATGGAATGGACACGGACACAGGTAGCCCTTGCGCTGACAGTAGGGACTTTCGTCCTTGGTGCGGTGGGTTTACTTGTTGGGGGGTTGATTCACAAGGTTGGCTTGCGACCAGTCCTGGTGTGCGGGACTCTCATAGCTGGACTCGGCTTCTTACTGCTCACAACTGTAACTGAGCCCTGGCAATTCTATCTCTATTATGGACTTGTCCTGTCGGCAGGCATTGCGGGTATAGAGGCAGTTCCTACTATGACGGCTGTTGAGGCCTGGTTTGACAGAGGTAAAAGCACAGCTTTAGGTGTAGCTACAACCGGGATGGGAGTGGGTGGAGTAGTTATGGCCCCGCTGGCTGGATGGCTCATCTCCAAGTATGATTGGCAGATTACTTTTGTCTTCATGGCTGGAATAGTGATATTGGTTGGCATTCCCATAAGCGTTATTGTCATGCGGACTCCGGGGGGGCGAAAGGTCGCACCCCGTCAAGAACAACAAGAAGGATTGGAGGCGAGAGATGCTACCATCGGGCAGGCATTAAGACAAAAGTCATTCTGGTTAATATCCATAGGCGCAATGCTGTGGCTCTGGGCCTATTTGATAGGGCTGACTCATCAGGTAGCGTTTGCTGTGGACATAGGAATAGACAGAGTAGCAGCTGCTGGAGCCGTAGGTCTGCTTTGTGCCTTCAGCATCCCCGGCCGTCTGGGGTTTGGCAAGCTCGGCGACATCATGGACAAGAGATACGTAATGATGATGGCGGCCAGCCTGCAGGTAATAGCTTTCGTCATTCTCCTAAAAACCACCAATTTGACCATGCTGTATATCTATTCTTGTCTCATAGGTGTTAGCATAGGTGGTCTGACTCCAATACTACCGGGGCTTCTCACTGATTACTTCGGTAGAAACCATTTCGCCGCTATCTATGGAGCTTCGGGAATGGTGAATACGTTGGGTTTAATGATAGGTCCAGTATATGGTGGGTGGATATTTGACACCACTGGAAGTTATTCTTTGGCCTTTCTAAGCGGCATTATA
>SOIC01000063.1 GCA_004377275.1 Dehalococcoidia bacterium | reverse complement strand
GGCCAATCCCAAGAACTATAACCTTGTAACCCTGGCAAATCCCAGGGTTAACGCTGAGGGCGTGCTCTGCCACGGATATATGGAACTGAGGTATCTCCTCCAAGAGGCTTTGCAAAACTCAAGGGAAACGATAAGCAAGGTAAGCCAGGAATTCGGCGAATTATTCGGAAGAAGCTACGCCAATATGTTCTGGGAACACAGGCTGGATGATGCTGAAATAGTTATTGTAGCTATGGGCAGCCTGGCTTTGGAGGCAATAGTGGCCGCAAACATGCTTCGGGGAGAAGGCCACAAGGCAGGTGTCCTGGGCTTGAGAGTGTTCAGACCTTTCCCTAAAGTCGATTTGGTGAAGGCGCTGAGTAAATCCCGCCTTATCGTGGTTTTCGATAAGAATATCAGCTATGGCTCGGAAGGAGCCACCTGCTCAGAAATCAAATCAGCCCTCTACGGAAGTGGCGTAAATGCGGTAATACGAAATTTTATTGTCGGACTGGGTGGCCGTGACGTCAAAGCCAGAGAGATGGCAGACGCGGTGAAGAAGACGCTGCCATCGCTGAAAGAAGGGGTTTTGAACAGCGAATATCCGGAATGGCTATGTTATATTTAAGAGGGTTCACCCATTGAAAACTAATGCCGTCAACCTGACCGAAACAGAATATCTGCTGCCAGGCAACAGGGCCTGCCCCGGCTGTGCCTTATCTCTCGCCTATCGTCATATTCTAAAAGCGCTGGAAGGGCAGGTTATTGTGACGGTGCCAGCCAGTTGCCTCACCGTACTGCACGGCATGTATCCAGTAACATCCGTAAATGTCCCCTGCGTAAACACGCCATTCCCCTCCACCGGGGCATCAGCTACTGGCCTGGTTGCGGGGCTGAAAGCCCTGGGCAAAAAGGGGTTAACTGTATTGGCTATCGCCGGTGATGGAGGCACACACGATATAGGCATCCAGGCGTTGAGCGGCGCTGCTGAAAGACAGGAGGACTTCATCTATATCTGTTACGATAACGAAGGCTATATGAACACCGGTAATCAGCGCTCAGGCTCCACCCCCCTGGGCGCTATTTCAGGTACTACCCCTATCCTGGGAAAGCAGCAGAACCAGAAAGATATGACGGCGATAATGGAAGCGCACAGCATCCCCTATGTTGCTACCGCCAATGCTTCCTATCCCCTGGACCTTTACGAAAAAGTCAGGAAAGCAAAGGCAATAGAGGGAACCAGGTTCATACACGTATTCACACCCTGCCCCCCGGGATGGGGCTTCCCCTATAGTGACACCATCAAAATCGGCGAGCTCGCGGTAAAAACCGGATGGGTTGTACTCTATGAGGTCGAAGACGGCACTTTTCGCCTCACCTCGGCCAGCGAATCCATTGCCCGAAGGGGTAATCTAAGGCCAGTGAGAGATTATCTCAGGGAACAGGGAAGGTTCAAGAATATTACCGAAGAGCAGATTAATGAACTGCAGGACTGGGTAAATGCCCGGTGGAGCCGTTGCCTGGACCGTGCAACCAGTCTATAGGAAGTCCCTCTCTCAGTAAATACCGCAAGAGAAGGAATAGTAAAACTACAAAAGTATCGATCGTCCTGTTTGGCAAAGAGAACAATCGAGATCCCAAAAAGGGAACGGGTAAACATTGTGCTGGCAACCATGTTAGTGAATTCATGTGTATGTATTGTTTGTTTGATAAAATCCCAATAGTATGCTTGATAAAAGTCCACCTTGAAGGGATATAGAACAATAGTATTACGCGCAATTAGATACAGAGATTGCTAAAAAAGAGGTGCCCTGATGTATCGGGGCAGAATTAAAAAGTCCCCCAAGATTGGGGGTCTGGCGTCGATTGATACTATTTCAGCAATCCAATACCCCTACGAAAAACAGCAGGAATAAGGAGGTCGTTATGCCTGACGCGACATACGATGTGGTGATAGCCGGAGGCGGCTGCAAAGCGCTGTACCTTGCGATGTATCTGACCAGGTATGCCGGAATGAGCGTGGGCGTCTTTGAGCGGAGACATGAGTTAGGCGGCGGCCTGGCCACTGAGGAGACCGCAGCTCCGGGTTTCCGGGGGAACACTCATGCCAATTTGGCACTGTGGTCATACTGGCTTCCCCTCTATCGCGATTTCCCGGAGTTTTGGGAGTACGGAGCGAAAGTCGACCAGTATCCGGTCTCTGGCGGTGCGAGCTTTCTGAATAATGAGACCTGCGTGGCCATCTATAGCGAAAAGGTGGACCCGACCCAGGAGAAATCGGCGGCGGAGATCGCGCGTTTCTCGGGGAAGGATGCCGAAACGTGGCTGAAGCTGAGTGCGGCGGTATCCGGTGACGCAATCCAGAAAATGATGCTGGATCTATTCTTTATCCCCGCAGATAAGCGCATGTCTCCGGAGGTATTGATGCACCAGGCGGAGGCATTCGCCGTGCTGGCGGCGGCCGGTGTGGAAATCGACGGTTTGATTCTTCAGGCCAGCGGTGTTCGCGCTACCAGGGAGTTCTTCGAGTCCAAAGAGATGCAGTACTTAATAACGAGAGGTTATGTTTCAGCGGCGATAGACCCGAGTGACGCAACAACCGCTATCTTCCTGCCCTTCATTTTGGCGTATGCGAATAACCTATTTCTTGTCAGAGGCGGAACACACCAAGTAGCTCATGCCGCCCATCAGATACTGGTGCATGACGGATGCAAGTTCCATACCCACGCTGAAGTGACCAAAGTCCTCATAGAGAACGGGACCGCTACGGGTGTCCGCCTCGCCGACGGCAGCGAGATCAAAGCCAGGAAGCTCGTAATCACCGCGGGTTTGAGTGCGGGGCAGGTGGTCGACATCGTTGGCAGAGATGTATTCGGTGAGAAGATCTCGCGCCGCGTGGACCTGCTGTCAACCAGGAATATCGGCTGCCTGATGTGGTACACCTTTGCTCTCAACGAGGCGCCGAGCTACATAACCGAAGCGATCAATCCTGACATGCATGCCTGCTTCTGGCACATGTTAGCTTCAAAGGCAGACCCCGAACATGCCATAAATGAGTGCAGATACGCCAAGATGGGGAAGTTACCGCCACTTGAGGATTACAACCCTACCGTTTGGTGTCACAGCCTGATCGATCCGTCCTACGCGCCTCCGGGAAAGCACGTTGCCCAGACCGAGATGCAGGGTCCGCCTGCCGCTATGTATACCGAACGGGAATGGATTGAGATCAAGAAGAAGCATATGGAGGACCTGGTCACATACTGGTCGCAGTTCGCGCCCAATATGACCTGGGACAACATCATCGGCGTCGACAGCAACAGCCCCTACGACTGCCTGCGCATGAAGAACCTGGAGCCCGACGGCAATTTCGCCGGTATAGATATGTCACCCTGTCAACGCTTTGAGCTGAGACCGATCCCGGAGCTGGCCGCCCACAGGACCCCTGTCAAGAACCTCTACTGCACGGGAGGACACTGGCCTATGGGCGTGAACATGGGGTCGGACTCTTCATATACCTGCTATAAGGTCATAGCGGAAGACCACGACCTGGCCAAGCCCTGGGAGGAGCCGGGCAAGGAAGAGCCGGATTCACTGCTCGAAGAGAGGAAAAAGCTATTCGAGCGAGTGCGAGATGAGTTCTAACGCGTGTAGGCGGTAAGTCCAATAGACACACTTAGGAAAGGGGCAGAATGAAAAGGGAATACGATATCATCATCATCGGGGGAGGCCCTAACGGGCTGACGGCTGCCTGCTACCTGAGCAAGGCGGGGCAGAAGGTACTACTGCTGGAGAAGAGGTATGAGCTGGGTGGCGGGCTGGCAACGGAGGAGATAACGCTGCCGGACTACTTCCATAACACCCACGCCATCTACCACCTGATGGCGGACTACGCCCCCCCGGTTAAGGACTTTGAGTTGGCGAGCAGATATGATATTGAATACATTCACCCCAAGCTTGAGTGGGCCATGCCGCTCGCCGACGGCAACTGCCTTTGCATCTACCAGGACCTGGAAAAGACCTGCCAGTCAATAGCCAGGTTCTCCCAGAAGGATGCTGAAAGCTACCGTGAGATGAGCCACAGGTTTGAGAATCTGGTCACGGATTTCCTGGGCCCTGCCACCTACTGCCCCCCGCTTCCACTGCTGGAGCAGGTTATCCAGCTGGATGAGAGCGGTGATGTGGGTAAAGACATCAACGAACTAACCGAAGAGAGCCCCGAAGAGATTATAGACGGTCTTTTCGAAAGCGACGTGGTTAAGACGCTGATGCTCTATATCGCCTGCCACTGGGGTCTGCAGTACGATACCGGCGGGGTTAGCTACCTCGTACCCCTTCTCTTAAACCGGGCAACGAACTACCGCCTGCTCAAGGGAGGCTCCCACCGGCTTTCCAATGCCCTTACCAAGTTTATGCTGGAGTATGGAGGGGAGATTCTCACCAACGCGCAGATAAAGCGTATCATAGTGGAGAACGGGACTGCCACGGGTGTGGAGATGGATAACGGCACCCGGTACATGGCAAATAAGGCGGTAATAAGTACCATCGATCCACACCAGACATTCCTCAATCTCGTTGGCGAGGATAACCTGGAGCCGGATTTCGCGGAGAAGATAAGGGAATGGCAATGGGAACACTGGAGCCTGTGTCACCTCCACATGGCGCTCGAGGAGCCTCCGCAGTTTACCGCAGCCGCCAACAACCCGGCTGTAAACAGCGCCTTCATCTATGTACTGGGCTTCGAGAACAGCGACACTCTTAAGAAGCACTGGGACGCCATGATAAATGACAACGCAATGGTTGAGCCGGAAGGCTTCAACTGCTGCTTCCCCAGTGTCCATGACCCCTACCAGGCACCTCCGAACCGGTGTTCCGGCCTTATCTCTCAGATGGCCCCCTACAAACTTAACGGTAACAAGGACACGTGGCTGAGTATGAAGTTCAAAGAGGAGCGAGCCGAGAAACTGCTGGCGGTGCTTCAGCAGTATGCCCCCAATATGACCAGGGATAAGATGATGTGGTGGAATATGACCACCCCCGCCGATATCGAGAACAAGTTTGCCAATATGATCCAGGGCTCCATAAAGCAGGGGGCCTACGATTCCCTGCAGATGGGTTATGTCCGCCCCAACGAGGAGTGTGCCGATCACATAACACCGATAAAGAACCTCTACATTGGGGGGGCAGGTAGCTTCTCCGGCGGCCTGGTTACCTTCGGTCCGGGGGTGTGTACCGCCAACCGCGTAGCAAAGGATATCGGGGCCGATAAGTGGTGGCCCGAGCCCGATCACGTGATCGCCGCCCGTGCCAAGGGGATGCCGCTCTAAAGACAAATACTCTTGAGACCGCTAAAAAAGCGGTGCAGGATACTTCCTGCCGGTGGTCTGGGGGTGTTGTCCCCCAGCTTTAAAAAAAGCCCCCCAAGATTGGGGGATTTGGGGGTTGATTGAGACTATTTCGGCAGTCTCAGAAGATACTCACCAAGTAAGCACTGTGAGAGAATGAACAGAAAAACTACTGATGGATTCATTGTCCCTTTTGGTAGAGAGAATTTCGCGGATAGAATAGGAATAGCTAAACGTTTTATTGGCGAATATATTAGCACATTCGCATGTATTATATGTTGACTTTCACCTCTTTAGGTGCTACACTCTACGCCAATCATGAGCCTATAGATTATCGGTCTTCTCGCGAAGGCCAGAGAAAGGAGGAAGACCCATGGCTTTCAAATTTCCATCCGACGAGTGGGTTAAGGAATTCGCCAGTCAACTCAATGCCAGCGAGGCATACGCGAAGTCAGCCGAGGACTGGGAGGGAGACTTCATCTTCATTAGCGAGCCTGACAAAGTCTCTTCTGAGACCCGCTACCTCTTCGTCGGCCTCAATCACGGCAAGTGCACCGATGCCGCAGAGGTAGCCAGTGAGAACGAGCGGGAGGCAGCGTTCGTCATCCGCGCCCCCTACAGCAACTGGCGTAAGGTCATCGAAGGAAAGCTTGACCCTATACAGGGCATGATGACACGTAAACTGAAGCTGAAGGGTGACATGACGAAAATCCTGCGTTACCCCAAGGCAGCCAAGGAGCTGGTTAACTGCGTCTCGCGTGTACCCACCGACTTCGGAGACTGACGGCTAAGGGCAATAGCTGAGGGGCAGGGGACGAGCATAGCTGGCTATCTGCACTTTACTATCTATGTTTGGTCATTAGTCTCTGGTCGTTTAACAGAAGGAGGTCGTCGCGATGTGGAACTTCGTCTCGCCACGAATCGTCTTCGGTGAAGGGGCACTGGAAGTCCTCGATGAGTTAGAGGGCAGGCGTGCACTAATCGTTACCGACGCTACGCTGGTCCAACTGGGCCTGGTGGATAGGGTGAAGGCCCATCTGGACAGCGCCGGTATCGAAGTACATATATTCGACGAGGTCGAGCCCGACCCCAGCGTGCAGACGGTGCAACGCGGGGCGAAGGTTGCCCTGGAGCTCGCGCCCGACTGGATCGTCGGCCTGGGTGGTGGCTCGCCGATGGACGCCGCCAAGGCCATCTGGGTACTGTACGAGCATCCCGACATGGAGCCAGCCGCCATCAACCCGATCGGGGACCTAGTTCTGCGCCGGAAAGCGCGTCTGATTACCATCACCACCACCAGCGGCACCGGCGCCGAGGTTACCTGGGGCATCGTGCTGACCGATACCGAGGGGCAGCGGAAAATGGGGCTGGGCCATCCAGAGAACAAAGCCGACATCGCTATCGTGGACCCGGAGATGGCAGCGGGGATGCCACCCCAGCTGACCGCCGACACCGGCCTGGACGCGCTGACCCACGCCGTAGAAGGCTACACTTGCACCTGGCAAACCGACCTTACCGACGGTCTGTGCCTCAGCGCTGCTCGCCTCGTTTTTCAGTACCTGCCACGTGCGGTAACTGACGGTTCCGACATGGAGGCGCGTGAGAGGATGCATAACGCTGCCACCTGTGCCGGCCTGGGCTTCGGCAATGCCATGGCCTCGATGGCCCACGCCATGGGGCACACGCTGGGTGCAGTATTCCATGTACCCCACGGCCGCGCCGTCGCTCTCTTCCTCCCCTATACCATCGAGTTCGGCGCCGGCGAGGAGCCGGAGCGGTTCGCCGAAATGGCCGCCTTCATCGGGTGCTCCAATGAGGGAGGTAAGAAAGCTGCGCAGGCGCTGGCCGGATTCATCCGCGACCTGTGTCAGAAGGTCGGCAACCCCACCAAGGTCGTAGAAGCCGGTATCGAGCGCGAGGCTTACGAGGCACAGGTGGATAAAATGGTGGACGACGCCTTCAACGATACGCAAATAATCACCGCCGTCCGTTCCCCCTCCTACGAGCAACTGCGCCAGCTTTTCCTCTATGCCTACGACGGCCAACCAATAGACTTCTAGACGTTTCCATGGTAGCGCAGCATGATGCGTCCCTATTCCGCAACGGAGGTAAACTATGAACGGCTATATGGGAAAGATCCTTCGCGTTGACCTCAGCACAGGGGAACTACGTGATGAGAAGCTGAATGAGGAGCACGCTCGCGCCTTCGTCGGCGGCAGCGGACTAGCGGCACGGCTCGTCTACGATATGGTGGATGGCGATACCGACCCGTTGGGGCCAGAAAACCCACTGGTTTTTATGACCGGCCCCCTGGTCGGCACTGCGATGCCATCGGCTGCCCGCTGCAGTGTATGCGCCATTTCACCGCTCACCCATATCTGGGGCGAGGCCAACACCGGCGGCTTCTTCGGCCCTGAGCTACGCTTTGCCGGCTACGATGGTGTCATCATCACCGGGCAGGCTAAGGCACCGTTGTGGCTCTCTATCGTTAACGGCCATGCCGAGCTGCATGACGCCGATGGTATTTGGGGTAGTGATTCATACGCGACGCAGGAGCGGGTACGTGAGGCCATTGGCGAGCCCAAGGCCCGTGTGACCTGCATCGGCGTAGCGGGTGAGAACCAGGTCAAGATGGCCGCCGTGATGAACGACCGCGGACGTGCCGCCGGCCGGACCGGTATGGGTGCGGTGATGGGCTCCAAGAAGCTCAAGGCCATCGGCGTGCGCGGCTCTGCTAAAGTCTCCCTAGCTGACCCCAACCGTTTAAAGGCTGTGGTCCGGGATATTATTGCTGACTTAGACGAAGCCATTTTACCCACGGCGTTGCGTCTGGCTGGCACCGCTGGCACTATGGACGCTTTATTGATGTGGGGCGATGTGCCCATTCGCTACTACCAGCAAGGTGAGTGGGATAACGCTAGTAAACTCTCCGGCATACTGATGTCGGAGACGCACCTGAACAAGAGATACGCCTGCTACCGCTGCCCCATCGGCTGCGGCCGTGAGACCCGCGCTCCCAACTACGGCCTGGAGAAGGTGGACGGCCCTGAGTACGAGACTCTGGCCGCGTTGGGTTCGCTGGCGATGGTAGACGACCTGGAAGCAGTTATCTACGCCGGGCACCTCTGCAACCTCCACGGCCTCGATACCATCAGCGTCGGCTGTACCATAGCGCTGGCCTGCGAGATGTTCGAGCGCGGCATCCTCGTCCCGGCGAACACGGGTGGTTTGGAGATCCGCTACGGCGACATTAAGACAACACACCGCCTGATCGAGATGATCTCCCGCCGCGAAGGATTCGGCGACATCCTGGCCGAAGGAAACGCTGCCCTGGCTGAGCGATTCGGCGCACCCGAGTTGGCGGTGACCGTCAACCGGCTGGAAGTGCCCATGCACGACCCGCGCGCGTTCGCAGGCATGGCAGTAATCTACGCGCTCTCACCATGCGGAGCCGCCCATATGCAGGGCGACATGTACGGTGTAGATATGGGCCAGGCCGCCGTACCGGAGCTGGGCATTCCGGAGGGAGACCGTCTCGAGTCATCGGTGGAGAAAGGCCGCATCGCTGCGCGAAGCCAGGCGTGGCGCAATCTGTACAACGCCATCAACCTTTGCTATTTCCAGGATGTCGGTGTCGAGCGGATGCTGACAGCCATAAACAGCGTGATGGGGTGGAACCTCGAGGCCGATGACCTGATGACGCTGGGAAAGCGCATCGTCACGCTCAAGCGAATGCTTAATATTCGACTTGGCCTCACCCGCGCCGACGACCGCCTGCCCGACCTGCTGCTCAAGCCCCTTAGCGACGGCGGAACTGAGGGAACGGTCCCCGACGTCGAGACCCTTCTCTCCGGCGCCTACGCCGAGTTCGGCTGGGACCCGGAGACCGGCCGTCCTACCCGGGGTACGCTCGAAGAACTGGGCTTGGCCTTCACCGCAGAGGCACTGTAGAGATTCAGCAACCCATGAATAAGACAAATGGGTTAGGTCAGCCTTTGCCCCTCGGGGTGAAACTTAATCAGCGGTCAAAGTGGGTGTAGTGCAGACATGCCATCCTAATGGCATCGCCCTAGCCTTGGAAAAGGGCGGCTCGGAATTAAATACTTTGCCTAGTATTTAACAGCCTTACCGTACTCCTCCCTCAGTACCGTCTTCAGTACCTTTCCCATCGCGTTGCGGGGTAGGGCATCCACAAACTCCACCGATTTGGGCTTCTTGTAGCTAGCCAGATGCCCCTTGCAGAACTCTACGACCTCCTCCGCGGTCAGATCCTCCCCTTGCTTGCGGACGACCACCGCCTTGACGGATTCACCCCAATCCTTATCCTGAACCCCGATGACGGCACACTCCAGTATCTTGGGGTGCTTGTACAGTACCTCCTCGATCTCCGCCGGGTATATGTTTTCGCCACCGCTGATTATCATGTCCTTCTTGCGGTCCACGATATAGAGATACCCTTCTTCATCGCGCCTGACCAGATCACCGGAGTGAAACCAGCCGCCCCGCATAGCCTCCGCAGTGGCCTGGGGATTCTTGTAATACTCCTTAAGCACCGTCGGTCCCCGATAGATCGCTTCACCGACAACCCCCACTGGAACATCGTTGTCTTCATCATCAACGACCCGTATCTCAATGAAGGGGAGGGCTTTACCTACCGATGTCTCTCGCCCCTCGGATTCGCTTGGCAAGAGCGTCGATACTATCGCACTCATCTCGGTCATACCGAACAGATCATAGATCTTGACATTAGGGAAGTACTGTAGAATCTTCTTCCGGGTCTCAGTGGGCAAGATCGCCCCCGAAGACCCCCACACCCTCAGGGAACTGGTATCGTATTTGTCGAGATCAGGCAGCAGCAGGAGGAAATTGGCCATGGCGGGTATCAGGATTATTACGGAGATCCTTTCCTTCTCGATGGTCTCCATGATGTAGGCTGGATTGAATACCTCGGTGGGTAGCACGACGGTCGCACCTATGAAGAACATGAACTGGCAGAAACCGAAGGATGCCAGATGAAATATTGGAGGGGCGCCAAAAGCCCGAGCGTCCCACAGGTCAGAGGCTCCCGGTTCAGAGACGACTACCGGGGCTGCCAGCGCCCACATGACGATTTCATTCTTATTGGTTATCACCGCTCCCTTGGGCCTGCCGGTGGTTCCGGCGGTGTACATGATAAACGCCGGATCATCCTCATCGACCAGAATAAGCGGTTCTTCGTCGGAATATTTTGAGATCCAGGTTTCGAAGTGCAGCATCCCTTCCACCGGCTGGTCGGTGATGGAAATATAATTCTTTACCTTAGGGAGGCCTTTCTGAATGCCCTCTACGGTTTGTAAAAAAGCCTCCCCCACGATGAAGGCCTCTGCATCGGAGTTTTCTACCATGTATTTGAGCTCTTCTGGATGGAGGCGGAAGTTGAGGGGCACGGCCACCCCACCGACCTTCGCCAGTGCGAAGTATGCCTCCATGAACTGGTTGCAGTTGAATGACAGTATGGCTACCTTAGACCCCTTCTTAATACCAAGGTCGAGCAGGGCATGCGCCTGTTGATTGATGCGAGCGTTAAGCTGCTTATAGGTTAAACGGATTTCTCCGAATACCAGGGCCTCCTTATCGGGAAACTTGCGGCTATTACGGGCCATCATTTCCCCCAGAAGGAGTCTCCTCCCCAGGGCTTCTTCCACTGCCTGTTTGTCTTTCATTAGCGTCCTCCTCTTCAAACCCAAGCTCGCGACCGAGACGGTCATATGATTACATCAGCATCATAACCAATGTATTATACCTGTGGTGAAATCCCCTACTGGCGGTAAAGCCCTCAGGCCACCTCCTGCACCCTGGTAGCCACCAGGTAGACCTTCCATATGACTACCCCCGGGGCAGTCCCAGCCCTATGGTGGCGATGATATTACGCTGGATCTCGTTGGTCCCTCCACCGATGCCCAGGCCCAGCGCGCCCAGGCACAAGCTTTTTATCGCCCCCTTAAGCGGCGCCCACTTAGAAGACCTGTCCAGTGGCCCGTAAAGGCCCAGCATCTCCATACCGATGTGGGCCAGCCGCCGGGTGAGATCGGCGGTATGAAGATAAGACACGGAGGTCTCATATGCGGGGATCATTCCCCGGGTCTGCATCCACACCACGCGATAGCAGAGCAGGCGACAGACCTCATTCTCCAACGCCATTTCCGCCAGCTTGTGCCGAACTAGCGGGTTATCAGCTAATACCCCCCCCTCCCAGGGCGTCTCCCTGGCATAGCTGACCAGTTCCTTGATTAAACGGCGGTTTGCCGCAGGAATGTAGACCACGGAGCGTTCGAAGTTGAGGGCAGCGATCAGGGTGTACCAGCCACGGTTTTTCTCCCCCACCATATTCTCTGTGGGAATGCGGACATTGTCGAAGAAGACCTCATTGAATTCGTGAAACCCCAGCATGTTTACCAGTGGGCGCACGGTAATGCCTGGCGTCTTCATGTCGACGATGAACATGCTAATCCCCTTGTGTTTGGGGACATCGCGGTCGGTCCTGGCCGCCAGCCAGCAGTAATCGGCGCGATGGGCCAGGCTGGTGAATATCTTCTGGCCGTTAATGATGTAATGGTCGCCATCCTCCACCGCCAGGGTCTGAACTGCCGCCAGGTCTGAGCCGGCCTCTGGCTCGCTGTAGCCCAGACAAAAGACCAGTTCCCCCCTCCCGATCCCCCCCACATACCTTTCCTTCTGCTCCTCGGTGCCGAAAAGAAGGATGGTGGGGCCTACCCAGCCCGCAGCCAAGACATCGCTCAACATTGCGGGTGCTCCAGCATATGCCTTCTCCTCGCCGAGTATAGCCTGCTCCATAGGGGTAGCGTCTATTCCGCCATATCGCGATGGATATCCCGGGGCAAGCCAGCCCTTCGCAGCCAGCTTTCGCTCGAAATCCCGTGCAATGGTCCAGATCTCGTCATTGTCCTCCCACAAGGCGACCCCGAGCTCAATCCACCTGGCCGGGATCTCCCTCCTCAGCCAATCCCTAACCTCCTGCCGTAAGGCCTCCTGCTCCTGGGTAAATCTGAAGTCCAACTTACTACCCCTTTCTATAGCCGATCATAGACATCTTATTTTGGGGAATCATAATGAGCAATCACTCATGTCCTACCTGAACCTGAGGTACGGGGAATTACATCAACTCTATTTCCTTCAAGTCGGGGGCTACGATGAGCTTGGGCTCGGTCAGCTCCTGAATCTCCTCGGCGGTCCACCCCGGGGCTACCTCCTTTAGCACCAGCCCTTTGTCGGTGACCTCGATAACCGCCAGGTCGGTTACGATCATGTCAACACACTCCTGAGCGGTAAGCTCATAGCTGCATTTTCGCACAATCTTGGGCTTGCCATCTTTAGTGGTGTGCTCGGTGACCACAATCAGCTTTTTGGCACCGACGGCCAGGTCCATCGCCCCACCGATACTGCCAATACCCCGCTCGGGGAGCAGCCAGTTGGCAAGGTCCCCTTTATCCGATACCTGCATTACCCCTAAAACGCACATGTCGATGTGCCCCCCCCTGATCATGGCAAAGGACTCATCGTGGGCGAACAAGGCCATCCCCGGCTTTGGGGTTACCATTTGCCCCCCTGCATTGACCAGATCCAGGTCCGCCTCCTCAGGAGTGGCATTAGGACCGAAGTTAAGGGCGCCGTTCTCCGTTTGATAGAGGATCTCCTTATCCGGCGAGGGGTAGTTGGCACAAAGGGTAGGAATGCCGATACCCAGGTTCACCACCATTCCATCCTCAAACTCCTTAGCTACCCGAAAGGCCATGGTCTCTCTGCTTAACTTCTGCTTCTCAGCCATGATGCCTCCTATTTCTGGAGCTGTTCTTCCTTGCTTATCTTCTGAATGATTTCGGTTCTACCCGCCTCGGGCCTTACCGCTACCCTATCGACATACAGGGCGGGGGTAACCACGCTCTCAGGGTCAAGATCTCCCAACTCGACAACCTCGTCCACCTCGGCAATAGTGACCTTTGCCGCACCGGCCATTGTGGCGTTGAAGGTCCTGGAGGTGCCTCGATAGATCAGATTTCCCAGCCTATCCGCTTTATATGCCCTGATCAGACCGAAATCAGCTTTTATCGGATACTCAAGGACATGCTTCCTGCCGTCAATAACCTTTATTTCCTTCCCTTTCTCAACGATGGTCCCCGGGCCCACAGGACAATAGAAGGCCCCAATGCCGGCTTTAGCGGCTCTTATCCGCTCCGCCAGGGTTCCCTGGGGAACTATATCGATCTCCACCTCGCTGGCGCGAAGCTGCTTCTCGAAGGGAGATACCAATAGTGGAGAGGCAAGCACAGGGAAGGCAGCGATGGCTTTCTTCACCTGTCGGTTATCCGCCAGCTGTCCACCGTCATACCACCAATCAGGCGCCTTCGTGAACATGGCCACAACTTGCATCAGTTCTTTTCCGAAGCCAACGTTATTACATACAATGGTTAGATCTTTCGCGCCGTGCCTGCCCAGGGCCTCCATAAGGTAGCTCGGGCAACCCCCGGGTGTACCAAAACCGCCAAGCAGAACGGTAGCGCCATCAAAGAAATCCTTCACTGCCTCATCAAAGCTATCGACAACCTTGTTAATAGCCATTTCACGCTTCTCCTTTCGCTATTGGAATCCCCCCGCTCAAGCAGGTTTGAAACACCTTATATCTGCCAGCTCCCCTTTTGTCTCCTCTCGCCACTGGACCTCAACTTTGAGCCCTTCGGTTACATCCCGGGGTTTAATCCCTTCAAGGGGCATGAAGATCGTTGAATCTGCATTCTCTAACTTTATTGCCCCGATTATCCCGGGTTCCTCTAAATCTTGAAAATTCCCCTGACCATCTAATTTGACATACGCTGTTGTATAGCCAACCAGGGTACCTTTTCCAGATAGAGTTATCAGGTTTTCCTCTCCTATTTTGGCATAACATTTTCCGCATCTGGACCTTGGGGGTACATAAGTATATCCACATTGGGGACATTTTGCTCCCAGGATTTTTCTATTGGCAAGTTCTTCGATAAACCTCTGCATCTGGAAGCCGGTTGACCAGTTAAAGCCAGCAGCAAATGGCAAGGCCTGTACCTCAACTATCTCAGATTTACTTTTCATGGTTTCTATCCCTCCCTCGGTAATTGATAATGATATCCATTATTTATTAAACAGGTTCAACACCTTCAAAATCGCTGAGTGCACCTTGTGGCTCTTTGGCCCAAAGAACTTTAACCCTCATGCCTATGTGAACAGCCTTTGGGTCCACGTTTAGCAATATTGTATCAGTATTAGAGTCTGACCCATCGAACTTAACAAAGACCGGAATAACCACCTCACCCTCCTTTATTAAGCCCGTTTCCACAGGATCCATTCCCAGGACCTTCAATTTTCCTTTCTCCATGGGGGGGGTGACTATGAAGCAGGTAATAGTCCCCCTATTACTAACGATCTTTCGTCGGTCCATTATCCGGTGACATCTTCCGCACAGGTTTCTGGGCGGCACAATTACCTTTCCACAGCCAGGGCAGAATGAGCCGATTAATTTCTTCTGCTTAAGCCCCTTAACATATTCTTCCATGAGTTTGGAACCTTTATAGTGATAGGAACCTATATTCCATGTACCCTCCACACTGATTGTCGTCGGTCTTTCTTCCTTTACATATCCCATCTTCTTTACCTCCCAGGGGAATCCCCTAAAACTGTCACTGTGATATAATTGGTTACGCCCCCCCATCCATGGGCAACGGCATTGCTGACTTTTCTCGGGACCTGATGCTCTTCTGCCTTTCCCATTATCTGCAGGGCGCACTCAAGAATGCGCTGCAGGGCAGTGGATCCAATGGCGTTGGTGGCATTGACACCACCTGAGGGATCCAGGGGCATTCTGCCGTCAATATCGGTCTCACCTTTTTCAAGAGCCATCCATGCCGTGCCTTCATCGAACAAGCCCAATCTTTCAGCAAATATCAACTCCTGACTTGGAAATGGCTGATATACCTCTGCTACGTCAATCTCTTTTTGGGGGTCCTTTATTCCTGCCATCTTATATGCCTTGGTTGCTGACATCCAGCATCCCTTTTGTTCAGAGGGATCAAGTACTCCAACGCCACCGAAATTTTCACTCTGTAACGAGTTTTCCTCGTCCGAAAAGGCGGCGAGTCCCTTAAACCAGGCTGGTTGCCTGGCTTTCTTTCTTGCCAGGTTTTCTTCAGCCACGACAATGGCTGAGGCACCATCGCTTGCCGGGCAGATATGTCCATACCTGAAGGGATATGCGATGATCTCGGTCCTGGCAATATCCTCTGGAGTGCAGCCTGGCCACTGAAGGTGTGCATATTTGTTCTTGGCAGCATTGCGCCTTGCCTTTGCCGCTACCATATCAAAGTGTTCAATGCTGCACCCGGATCTATGCATATAAAACACTGCCTGAAAGACGGCAACGCCAGCTGCCGCTCCTACCGCCGAGGTGGCGACCAGGTTCTTAAGACTCAACCCATAACTGGCGGCGTGAAAAAAATTGCCCAGTCCTACATGCAGAAGCCCGGTCGTGGCACCGGCCTCTCTGCTATCTGAATGTTTCTCCCAGGCAACAGCTACAGCTACATCGTGAAGTCCCGAGGCAACAGTATAATAAGCACCCTGTCCAACCGATCCGCCGGTCGTCCCACCAGTGGCGATCCTGATGACCGATTTCCCCGGGGCACCAATTGAATCCCCCAGCCATTGTTCTGGCTGGGCAATACCACCGAATCCCTGCATATTGCCAACAACAAAGGCATCCACCTCCCGCAGACTGACCTGGGCGTCTTCCAGCGCATTATAGACCGCTTCCGATACCATTTCAGCGATGTTAACATCTCTTCGCTTACTCGTATGTTTGGTCTGTCCACAACCGATTATTGCAACATTTCTCCTCATGATCCGTTGCCTCCCAATATAAAAATCGCATTCTTCTGGGCACAAATCCCGAATTGTCCATGGGCAAGAGCCCTGCGGACATCGGGAACCTGATACCCACCTGCTTCACCCCTTATCTGCTTTGCCGCTTCTATTACTCTTATCAACCCGGTAGCACAGACAGGGTCAGCACCCAGCGCCCCACCACTCGGATTTACTGGCATCTCACCATCTCTGCGAGTTGTGCCCCTTTCAATCAAATTTTTCCCTTGACCCTCCTGGCATAAACCCAAGGCTTCGTAAATCATCAATTCCTCATGAGCGAATTTCTCGGAAACCTCGGCAACATCCAGCTCGGAGAAGGGCTCCTTTACACCAGCCATCTTGTAGGCTGTTCTGGCAGCCATCTGGAGGGAATCAAGGTTCTGTATATTTCTGTCCCGAAGATAGGCATCCTGGCAACTACCGACTCCTTCTATCCATACTGGTTTGTCGGTGATCTCCTTGGCCCTCTCCTCAGAGGCAAGTATTAAAGCACATGCCCCGTCGCTAATGGGGGACATCATCAGCTCCCTGATGGGATCGTAAAATACCTTTGAACTCATCACCTCTTCCACACTCACGTCTGGCATCTTTCTGTGTGCACAAGGATTCTCAGCGGCATTGGTAATGTTCTTAACGGCTGCCATTGCCAGATGCTCTTCCGATACACTGTACCTGTTCATATACATTCTCGCCTGAAGAGCGGCAGCCGCTATATCATTGAGCACACCTATCTGCCGATCAAATAATGGATCAAGGGTGTAAAAGGTTACCTGATGGGGATTGAAAGTCGAGCCCTGTGTATGTGCCTCTACCAGGGCTACATCGTGGGTGCCGGCAAGGATTCTCATCAAAGCATAATAGAGCGCAAAAGTCCCGTCCTCCTCTACCTTTGATTCATCCTTCAGAAAAGCTCCAACAGCCATGCTGAGAAAGACACTTGAAATTGTCCTTCCATCCAGAAAATCCGTAGAGGCGGTGATCACGGTATCCAGTTCCTCTCTCAGGATACCGGCATGGTGCAAAGCCTCTTTGCAGACTTCAAAGACCATATCCTCTCTGGTTTTTTGCATATTATGCTGATGATGAGATTGAGCATATCCCACTATTGCCACTCTTCTGATCATTTTTCCCTCCTTTTGGTCCAAGAAATCCACACTCTACCTTAGCTGACATTATCTATTTTAACTAGCTTTAGGGGACAACATAATATCTCTATATCGCCTGGCTGTCAAGCAGGCTAATGCGCCATCGTGTAACATTTCACAATCCGCCATGACGTTCAACTAGAGGACTCAACAGGCATAGGTCAGACACCTTGGCTGACCTTTATTGAGCTGTTCTGGCACACTTTACTCAGAGATGAATTGTTAGCGTATCAGAGAGTTCCTTCGGTAGTAAACGTTTTATTGCCCCTTAGGAAAACCAGAGAGATGCGGCCTCCCCCGCTTATCTTCGATAGGGCTTGTTCCAAATCATCCGCAGTGGCGACACGCTGCATATTTATTTCAATAATAATGTCGCCTGGCACCAGGCCTACCCTCTCTGCTACGGAACCGGGTCTCACGTTACCTACGTAAGCTCCAAGTGTTATCCCCAAACCCTGCCTTGCCGTGATCTTGCTGGCATCAGCAATCGCAGCTCCAAATGAGGGACGCTCTTTCTGTTGCTCCATGTTAAGTGCCTGCGCCAACCGCGCACGGTCAAACCCGATGATTATCTGGCCATCGATAATAGTGACTGGTGCGCCATCTGGCCTGTCCTGTTCACGACTTCCTGGGCAGCCGCGCGGTCGCATGAAACATCGTGCTCCTTAAAAACTATTACTTTCTGCGAAAGAAACTCTTTCACCATGCGGCAATAGGGTCAAGTGGGAGTCGAGTAAACTATTATTTCCATCTGAAGACCTCCTCCTCACCCAGATACACTAGCTGGGCTCTTTGGGCTATTATAGCAAATAAGCAATAATAAGTATCTGTATCGGCGTGACAAACTGACTAGTATGTTTTATGGCAAAGGCAGAATTGAGGTAGATTAAATAGAGAAGCGTTGTGCGTTCACGATGTAGTTACATGGTTGGAAAGGTGGTTATTCTAGTAAGAGCCTGCAAGATAAAAACTTATGCGAAGGGATTTGGCTCTTGGAAGAAGGTGACTCTGAAAAGACCCCATATTTAAAACTGATTTACAGGTCTAGCATTAATTGATAAATGGTTTTTTATCCACCCTTGTGATCCCTAACTTCTCCCTGATGTAAAAGGTTGCCGCATTTATGCACGATTCCGGACTGGTTATAAATGACGCGTTATCAGGTATAAATGACTTAGTACCGGAATCGAACACCCCACACGTTAAATTTCTCTCACGCCAGAAGTCAGAGTCGACACCAGTCTGGGCTAAGATTCGCTTCATAGTCTCTTTCGAAAAATCGCTGGATTTTCGGCATAGTTGAACCACATCGGGGAACACCCTATTGAGGATGGAGAATCCTAGCATGTCCCGTATGCAGTGTTCATTTGAATCATTGAAGGCTTCCGGCCAAAGTTCCTTTACAGCTTGCCAATAATCTTGCAGAAAACCACTCACGTCACTGTCATCATGCAATGAGAGCCATGGGTCTTCAAATACATGACATAACGAATGTTCAAGATGATCCCGACGCATATCCGACATATTACTCTGCTCCGTGAGCCCGAGCAAGTTGTGTAATACGGGTGCGATTCTGGCTGACCTCACCCTTGGCATATAGTACTCCCTGTGCCGTCCCTCTTTCTCCTGTTCATGTTTATGTAGCAGGCTTAGGGGGTAGACATGAAAGCTATGGCCACACTTGATACAGTAATTGTCTGCATCCGCTGTGGTTTCCCCGCAGGCTGGGCAAAAAAAGTGAAACCTCTTGCCACATCCAGCACAGAATGTCGAGTCTGGCCGATTTTGGAACTGGCACTTGGGACAGATCATGCTAATAACTCCTTTCTATTGCTTCTACCAGGCGCTGACTCCATTATATCCGGAATTTCCTATATCAACCACTGTGGATATTCAAAATCCTGCTCGCTGGCTATTCAGGCCTCGGATTAGCCAGTTCTGTTCATTTATTAGTAGAGGCTATAAACAGTCAAGCCTGTGCTATCAACGAATGAGTAAATGTCATCTGTAAAAGAGGGGCATTTTGGCCCAGAAATATTGGGCGCCGACCATATCAATAGTCCTCTGGATATTACCTATTCATCCCTTCGTAGCATAAGCGCCACACTATGTCGTTCAGGCTTAGGTTGAGGCTTCCTTATTATTCCTCTATTGAGAACTGCCAGCGGCAGCATATACTGTCCTCGCTTGCCTCTGGAGGCAGATCTATAGGGATAACTTTACCCTTGGGGTTGAAGGACTGGATAATGATTTGAAAAAGCCGCGGCTCTACCTGTTGGCAAATGGTATTCTCCCTTCCTGCCCCTTCTCGTCTAAGGGCCTGTAGCGTGGGACATTCCAGCACAGTGAAGGTCAGCTTATTATCCTCCCCGCGGGTGAACCTGTAGTTCAAGTTCGAGAACCAGGGCGAGAAGCTTGAGGCTGCTGCGAAGGCTTCTAAGTCATTGCCCTTTATGTTCATTAACGACATCAGCCTTTTGAACTCATACGGTGAATACCTCTCCCAAACCCAAAGATCACAGGCTGTAGCCGTATCCTCCTCCACTATCTCTTTGACTGCTAGATACCAGAAGGCGTCTACCGCTAGAAACAATTTGGAATACAATCGTACAAGTTCAATAAGCTCTGCTTTGGAGAGCTTTTCCAATTGTGCGGTAGATTCTGCCGGCCAGCCGCCGTTCGCTTCCTTCACGTCTGCCCCCAAGCCGAGAATGTAGTCAAGTGTAATATGCTAACAAAGCACTGCCTGTCTGTCAATGCCGTGTCCCCGCAATCAGGGTTCTTCAGATATGCCCAAAATAGAGGATATGTAAGGATTACACAGAATAGAATACAGCAATCGGAATAACCGAGCGATCGCCATACCCCTATCTGGAATCCTTTTTTTGAAACTTTCCACAGTATTTCAGGGGCAGCTGGCTGAAGTCCTTGACAGACCCTCATGAATCGTGTAAGAAAGTATCAGTAGGAAAGACCATCCCCACAAGATACGAAGGATTTCATCTTTCCCAATACGCTTAATATCCTGCAGGAATTATAACAACTTTTATCTGAAAACGAGAAGAAGCTAGAGCGGGAAAAGCTGAATTAGTAAAGGGAGGTAATATGAAGTATTTTGAAGAGATTCAAGTCGGTGATGTGGAGGTAACCAGGGCGAGAACAATCACCGAAGCTGACATTGTCAACTTTGCCGCTTTCAGCGGGGACTGGTATCCGCTTCATACTGACGTGGAATATGCCAAAAAGGGCCCTTTCGGAGAGAGGATAGCTCATGGTATGCTGGTGCTTTCGGTGGCGACCGGGCTTATGCCTCTTTACGAGATGGCAATTATAGCGTTCTACGGTATGGACAAGGTTCGGTTTACCGCACCTACCAAGATCGGCGATACCATTCACGTTGAACTGGAGGTTATTGACAAGCAGGATAAGGGTGATCTGGGTGGTGTGGTCAATCTGAAGCAGTCGGTTAAGAATCAGCGAGGGGAGGATGTGGCGGTTTCCACTATGAAGATATTTATTGCCAAGAAACCGAGCTGAGGTCGAGTTCTGTGAAGTAGCTTGGCTGAAAGGATAATGGTATATTCAATCTTCCTGCACCTGCTTCCCCGCAGGTGAAAGGGGACGCGAGAATTGGTAATAATAAGGAGTAATAGATGGCGGTAAGAAGCGAGGAACTGGGCGACAGCGGTACTTTGATGTACCCCAGCCGGATAAAGCTCCAATATACCTGGCATGTTGGAAAAGTTGGAAGCAGGTTTTATCGAGAAATAAGGGACC
>SOIC01000147.1 GCA_004377275.1 Dehalococcoidia bacterium | reverse complement strand
GCTCTCGCTCCAGGGCGAGGGCTCTTTTTCGCTCGGCATCGATTTCGGTGTGGAGAGCGGAGATGCGGCTTTTAATCTCCGACGGCGTAGCCCTGAGTTCCTCGGCCACCTCATCGATAATGGAGAGCTGGCCATCGATGTAACGCTCAGCGCCCCTACCGGTGACCGCCTCGATGCGGCGCACCCCGGCCCCGATACTGCTCTCGTCAACGACGTGGAAGAAGCCGATCTCCCCTGTGGCCCTGACATGGGTGCCGCCGCATAACTCAGAGCTGATGGGTGGCTTGCCGATCTCTACCGCCCGCACCTCTTCCTCATACTTCTCCTCAAAGAAAGCCAGCGCCCCCTTATCCAGGGCCTGCTGGTAGGGCATCATCTTGGCAGTTACCTTAAGGTTCTGGCGTATCTTCTCATTGACGATGCGCTGCACCTCGGCTAGCTGCTCCTTTGTGGGCGCGCGGGAATGAGTGAAGTCAAAACGCAGGTGGTCGGGGGCTACCAGGGAGCCTGACTGGCGCACACGATCTCCCAGAACTTCACGCAGCGCTGCCTGGAGAAGGTGGGTTGCCGTGTGATTACGCTCGATGTCGTGGCGGCGTTTTTCGTCCACCTGGACTATGACGACATCGTTGACTGAAATTTGTCCTTCAACTACTTTGCCTTGGTGGACTATCACCTTAGGTGTGGGCCAAATGGTATTGGTGACTGTGAGACGACCATAGGGGCCACGAATCTCACCAATATCGCCTACTTGACCTCCCATCTCACCATAGAAAGGTGTCTCAGAGAGATACACCCCTACTTCCTGACCTTGCTCCACACTTTCTACCGCCTTCCCATCTACGGTTAAGGCTGTTACCTGGGTGTCACGCCTCAAAGATTTGTAGCCGATGAAGCTTGTTGGTCGCAGCGACACGTCAACTATAACAGGCCTCGCCCGTAGTTTCCCAGTGCCCCTGAGCGAGGCTTTACCTAGAACAATCCGCGCCCGCTCCCGCTGGAGCTCCATCTCCTTTTCAAAGCCCTCCAGGTCCACCGAGAGGCCATGCTCAGCAGCGATCTCAGCGGTAAGCTCCTTTGGGAAGCCGTGGGTATCATATAATTGAAAGACATCCTCACCGGATATCGAGCTTTTCCTGCTGCCCCTGGCTTCCTCAATAATTCCATCGAGCAGATTGAGGCCTACATTCAGGGTCTGGTCGAACCTATCTTCCTCGGCCGCGATGGTGCCGAGGATGGATTTTCGCTCTCGCTTCAGCTCCGGGTAAACATGACTCATATTACCAATAACAGCCTCCGCCAGCGAGCCGAGGAATTGCTCCTCCACCCCCAGCTTCCTGCCGAAGAGGGTAGCGCGCCGCAGCACCCGCCGCAGCACGTAGCCTCTTCCTTCATTGGAGGGCATAACTCCGTCGCCGATGAGGAAGGCGATGGCACGCCCGTGCTCTGCCACTATCCTCATCGCCCTATCGGTGTCCTCATCCTCCCCATAGCTTTTGCCTGCCAGCTCACAGACGCGCTTTATTATAGGGGCGAAGAGGTCGGTATCATAAACCGATGCCACCCCTTGCATCGCTGCTGCGGTTCGCTCCAGACCCATTCCGGTATCGATGTTTGGCTTGGGGAGGGGTAGGCGCCGCCCATCCGCTTGCTGATCATACTGGGTAAAGACCAGGTTCCAGATCTCGATGAAGCGGCCGCATTCGCAGTTCGGGCCACAATCAGGCCTGCCACAGCCAATGCCCTCGCCAAGGTCGTAGTGAAGCTCGCTGCATGGCCCACAGGGCCCGGTCTCACCGGCGGGCCCCCAGAAATTGTCCTCCTCCCCAAAGCGAAGGATCCTCTCCTTGGGGAAGCCCACTTCCTGCCAGTAATCGAAAGCCTCATCGTCATCGAGGAATATGGTGACCCAGAGGCGCTGCGGGGACAGCTTCAATCTCTGGGTTACAAACTCCCACGCCCACTGAATAGCCTCTATTTTAAAATAGTCGCCCACGCTGAAATTACCCAGCATCTCGAAGAAGGTGAGGTGCTTGGCGTTGCCCACGGAGTCGATATCCGTGGCGCGGAAACACTTCTGACAGGATGTCATGCGGGGGTTGTGGGGGGTTGCTTCACCGGTGAAATAGCGCTTGAATTGAACCATGCCTGCAGTGGTTAACAGCAGGGTGGGGTCCGACTTCGGCACCAGTGAGGAGCCAGGAATCCTCTCGTGCCCCTTCTCCTCAAAAAAATGAAGGAACGCCTCACGAATTTCGTTGCTATTCACTTTTTCGCTCTTTTCGCTCGTTACACTGGCTACAGTGTCGTTATTAGGTTAATCTCCTCAGCAGCACACCTGCACAGATGCCCCTTCGCCTTCCTTGCCGATTTTAGTGTAACCAAGGGTGACATGTCAATGAGCAGACAGGATATTTCAGCTTGACAACCCCTGAGCTAGTATGCTAATGTTGTCTCGCCTGCGCATGTTCCTTTCTATCATATAGTTGCCCGGTCTGTAACAATAAAATAGTGGGGGGTTTGGGGAAAAAGCGATGCCGCCTCAGGCTGATAGACCTCGGTTGCACCAATTGTGTGAGGAGCTTTTAAGCCACCGGAATCTTATCATCGCGAGTAACCGGGGTCCTATTGACTACCGTCTTAATGAAGCGGGTAAGCTACAAGGGCGCCGGGGCAGCGGTGGCGTGGTCACTGCCCTTAGCGCTATCAGTCAATATATGGACATCACCTGGGTAGCCAGCGCCATGGGCGAGGGGGACCGCCGCGCTGCTGAAATGGCACAATGGAGGCGCTTCAAGGCACCGATCCCCGGACATAACCTCTATATTCGCTTTGTAGTTTCCAGCGGAAGCACCTACTACAAATACTACAGCGTCTTCTGTAACCCCCTGCTCTGGTTCCTGCAGCACTGCATGTGGAATTCCTCTCATACCCCCAATATCGATGCTCGTGTACGTGATGCTTGGGAAAACGGTTATAAATTTGTGAACCGGGCTATCGCTGAAGCTGTGATAAACGAAGCCTCAGAGAGCGAGTTGCCCCCATTACTGATGCTTCATGACTATCACCTGTATCTTGCCGCAGGCTATATTCGAGAGCAAATTCCAAATGCCATCATCCAACACTTCACTCACATACCTTGGCCTGGACCTCATTATTGGCAGCTTCTCACGCGCGACATGTGCCAGGCGATTTGTGGGGGGCTTTGCGCCAGCGATATTGTGGGCCTGCAAACCGAAAGGGATGTCCACAACTTCCTGCATACCTGTGAAGTCTTTGTTGAAGGGGCTGAGGTTGATTATAAAGGCCGCACCATTTTAATTAATGACCATCACGTTAAGGTCAAGGCCTATCCCATATCTGTTGATGTGGCCAACTTGCGAAAGCAGGTCCGGTCACCATTGTTGAAAGAATATGAGGATAAGATACGCCCCTTTTTCGGGGAAAAAACCATCGTTCGCGTAGACCGGTTGGAACCCAGCAAGAACATTGTGCGCGGCTTTCGATCCTTCGACATACTCCTCGAGCGTTACCCCGATCTCCAGGGCAAGGTCAACTTCCTCGCCTTCCTGGTTCCATCGCGAACTCGAATCAAGCAGTACCGGAGGTATGCTGAGGAGGTCAATGACTCGATCGAAGCAATAAATACTAAATATGGCAACGATAACTGGCAGCCTATTAAGGCATTTTATGAGAATAACTATACTCAAGCCCTTGCTGCCCTGCGCCTTTACGATGTCCTGCTGGTAAACCCGGTGGTCGACGGGATGAATCTGGTGGCCAAAGAGGGACCTACGGTCAATACCTGTGATGGTGTCCTGGTGTTGTCGGAGGCTGCTGGGGCCTGTGAACAGCTTAGGGAGAACGCCCTTCCGGTAACACCCTGTGACCTGGAAGGAACAATGGAAGCGATTTATCGGGCGCTCTCGATGTCTCCTGAAGAGAGGAGCCAGCGGGCCGCTGCCTTGAAGAAATCTGTCGAAGAGGAAGATATTACCCTGTGGCTTTACCGACAGCTTAGTGATGTTAATGCCTTAGCTCTGGAACGGCTTCGGTAAGCCACTTAAGAAATCGTGCCACATCGCCCACCCCGTTAAGGGTAAAGTCTGCCTCCCTTGTCACCTCGTCGGGTGTTTCATCAGCGATTACGCCCACGGCGGCAAAGCCCTTTTGGTGCATGACCCTAAAGGCATCGAGGTCGCTAGCATCATCCCCCAGATAGATGCCGCCTCTCAAGCGATAACTTTCCCGCAGGGCGTTTACCGCAGTGCCCTTGTGCACCCCCAGCGGAGGGCGTAGCTCCACCACCATCCGCCCCTCCATAGTCCGAAACTCGCTGGCTATAGCAGAGGTTGCTATCTTCTCCAGGATTGCCCGCCTGGCGTGATCCCTGTGGGGGCAATGGCGATAGTGAATGGCGAGCGTCACCCCCTTGTTCTCCAGGGCGAGGCCGTCTATAGCAAGGAGGCCTCTCAATTCCTCTAGCGCTGCAATTACCCTTGCCGGATATTCTTGGACCCCCTCGATAAATTCCACCGCGCCATTCTGCCAGCGCTCCAAGCCGTGGTTCCCGATATAGACCATCCCCTCGATCCCGATCATCTCCCTGACCTCAAGGGCACGACGACCGGAGATGGCGGCTACCAGCTCCAATTGCTTGGTGAGGCTCGCTAGCTGCTCCCGGCAGACGGGGGAGACCCGCGCCTCCTCAGGGGAAGGGGCGATCTCGCTTATCGTGCCGTCGACATCGGTGATCAGCCCAAAGGGGGAGAGGGCCAGTAATTCTCCGACAGTGTCCAGATGGTCAAAGAGGTATTTTTTGGATTTTCCGCTCACCCGCACGCCCCCAATAGCAATTGTGTGGCTCCCAATTTCGATGCGAACTCTTCAAACTTCTCGAATTTTCGAAATTGCGCTATGCCTATTCCGCGCCCTCTCCATCTGGGGGTAGAATCTCGCTTGGCGGTATTGGCGGTGCTGGCTCCTCAGTGGGAGCTCTCGGTGGCGGCGTGGTGCCGAAATACACCTTGGTATGGGGCCATGGTATCTCTATGCCCTCCTCATCGAAAGCCTGCTTTATCCGCTTCCGCAATTCCCCCATCACTTCCCACTGTCTTATTGGCTTGGTCTCTCCCAGCACCTTAATATCGATACCAGAATCCCCTAGGTTGTCCACTCGGAGCGCCTGTGGCGGTGATTTTATAAGCGAACGCCAATGTTCTGCCTTGGCCATTTCTGTACCCACCCGGTTGATGACCGCGATGGCGTGGTCAAGGTCAGTGCCATAAGCCACCGAGATATTCAGGTTAACGCGTGCCCACTCCTTGCTGTAGTTGCTGGCTGTTTTGATTTCCCCGTTGGGGACGACGTGCACCGTGCCATCGAAGTCCCTGAGCACGGTTCTCCTCATGTTTATCTCTTGTACACTGCCGTCTATGCCAGCTATTGATACCCAATCGCCGATATTGTACTGGTTCTCTACAAGGACAAAGAAACCTGCAATAAGATCACGAATGAGGTATTGGGCACCAAAGCCCAGAGCCACACCGATAACGCCGAACCCTGCAAGCGGCGGATAGATATTTATCCCCAGCTCAGAAAGGATCATGAATCCAGCAGTTAGCACAATGAGCACTGCCCCAGTGCCCATAAATATGCGCGCGAGGGTTTGCACCCTCTTTTCTGCTTCATCCTCGGCCTTTTTGCTTTTTCCCCTCTTTTTTACGGTCTGCTTCAGTAGTAGCGGAACCAGCCTGCGCAGCACAATATAGAGAGCAGCGCTAATGATGAGGATGATGAAAATCCGAACGCCGTGGGAAACAAGCCAATCGGTGACAGTGCTCCATTCCATGACATTTCCTCCGTGGGTGTAGATTTGCTTATTGCATCAGGCTCCGCGGCCGGTACTGGATCGCCTCGGCCAGGTGGCTGGCATCAATGGTAGGGGCGCCGGTGAGGTCGGCAATGGTGCGGGCGAGCTTGAGGATGCGGTGGAAGGCTCGGGCGGAAAGGGCCAGTTGCCTCATCGCTGCCTTAAGCAGGCTCTGCGCCTCCGGCTCCACCTGGCAGAACTCCCTCACCTCTACCGGGGTCATCTCTGTATTGCAGGTGAGCCTGGTTCCCTGAAATCGTGCTCGCTGGATGGCGCGCGCCCCCTCGACCCTGGAGCGAACCCTTTCCGATTCCTCAGCCAGTCGATCGTCTGCTAGCTTCTCATACTCGATGCGGGGAACCTGGACGAATATGTCGATTCGATCGAGGAGCGGGCCGCTGATCCGCTTCTGGTAGCGGGAGATGGTGCTTAGGGAGCATGTGCATTCCTTGACCGGGTCCCCATAATAGCCGCACGGGCATGGGTTCATAGCTGCGACCATCATGAAGTTTGACGGGAAGGTGACGCTTCCCTGGGCGCGGCTGATGGTGACTATCTTGTCCTCGATGGGTTGGCGCAACACCTCAAGCACGGTGTGACCAAATTCGGGGAACTCATCGAGAAAAAGAACGCCACGATGACTGAGGCTGATCTCTCCAGGCCGGGGCCAGCGCCCACCGCCGACGAGCCCGGCATTGGAGATGGTGTAATGGGGGGAGCGGAAGGGTCGCTGCATGATTAGCGGGGTGTCTGAGGGCAAAAGACCGCTCACGCTGTAGATCTTGGTAACCTCCAGTGCCTCTGCCATGCTCATTTGGGGAAGTATCGAAGGGAGGGAGCGGGCGAGGAGGGTCTTGCCGCTCCCTGGGGGACCACTCATCAACAGGTTATGCCCCCCGGCAGCAGCCACCTCCAGCGCTCGCTTCACATGCTCCTGCCCCTTTATATGGGTCAGGTCGATCGCCGCCCAGCCCTCCGGGGCAGCACTCTCCTGGTCACCATCTGGGTGGTAATCGGGGATGATCGCCTCGCCGTGAAGGTGCGTTGCCAGCTCAGCTAAGGAGTTAACCGGGATGACCCTCACCCCCTCAACTAGGGAAGCCTCCCTGGCATCGGTGGCGGGGACAAATACGGTGGCCAGCCCATTCTCCTGGGCCAGCGCTACCATGGGCAGGATGCCATGGGTATGGCGCAGGCTGCCATCGAGGGAGAGTTCTCCTAATAAAAGCGTCTCCGCCATATCTGCGGAGAGCTGCTCTGAGCTCAAGAGAATGCCCACGGCGATGGGCAGGTCATAGGCGGGGCCCTCCTTTCTCAGGTCAGCGGGCGCCAGGTTCACCGTGATTCGCTTCATGGGGAAGGTCAGGCCGCTGTTCCTGATGGCGGCGCGCACCCGCTCTCTGGCCTCCTGCACCGCAGCATCGGGCAGCCCCACGATGGTAAAGGCAGGAAGCCCTGAGGAGATGTCCACCTCCACCTC